>JAIXTR010000271.1 GCA_027483845.1 Caulobacteraceae bacterium
AGGAGAACATCGACGGCGAGGCGCTGATGTGGGCGCACCAGCGGCTGATCGGTCGGCCTGAGGCGCGGCGAATCCTGCTGGTGATCTCAGACGGGGCGCCGGTGGACGACGCAACCCTGTCGGTGAACACGGGCCACTACCTCGAGCGCCACCTGCGGGAGGTGATTACCGAGATCGAGACCAAGAGCCCGGTGCAGCTGATCGCCATCGGCATCGGCCACGACGTGACGCGCTACTACAAGAACGCCGTGACCATCGTGGACGTAGAGCAGCTGGCCGGCGCGATGGTCGAGCAGCTGGCCGACCTGTTCGACGAGGAGGTCCGCCGGGTGACGCGCAAGACCGCCAGCCTGCTGGCGCCGCCACCGAACACCCAGGGGCCGCAGGGCGCGGGCCCCCGGCGTTCGACGTTCAAAGAGGTTCGGAGAGCCACGGCGTGAAGCGGTTTGCCGGCCTCGCGCTCGCGTTGGCGCTGGGGTCGTGCGCGGCGCCGATGCCGCCCCTGCCGCTACAACCGGTGGCGGTGGGCGCGCGAATCCACGTCGACACCCAGGCCGTGCCGCTGGACCCGGCAGATCCCGGCCGCACGCGCATCGGAAACTTCGCCTACGCCGGCGGCCTGGTCCTCACCTCGCGCGACACGAGCCGCCTGCACGGCATGTCGGACCTCAAGGTCACCCCCGACGGTCGGATGCTGGCGATGGGGGATCAGTCGGACCTGCTGGAAGCGAAGATCGTTCTGGACGCAGCCGGTCGCCTGGCGGGCGTGACCGACGCCACCCTGGTGGCGCTGAAGGAGACCACGGGGGTCGACCTCTTCGCCGGCGGCCAGGAGGAATATGATTCCGAGGGCGTCGCCCGCCTGACCAACGGCGACCTGCTGGTCAGCTTCGAGCAGCATGACCGGATACTGCGCTTCCCCCGCGACGGCGGCTTGCCCGTTCGCGCCCCGCAGCCGGAGGTGAAATACACCCACAACAAGGGCATGGAGGCCCTGGTCACCGCCCCCGCCGTGGCCCCAGACGCCTATCGGGTGGGGCTGGAAGACAGCGGCTGGACCTTCGTTTGCCGCATATCAACGACCTGCGTGCGCGACCGGGACCTCGACCTGGATGGAATGGCGCTGGTCGCCTTCGACAACCTGCCGAACGGCGGGCTGGCCTATCTTCTGCGGACCTATTCCTCGACGCGGGGCAATGTCGTGCAGCTTCGGGTGCTGGACCGCGCGGGGCGGCTGCTGGATCGGATGGAACTCGCCCGGCCGCTCACCGTGGACAATCTGGAAGGACTCGCCGCGGTCCCACAGCCCGGCGGGCGGGTCCGATTCTACCTGATCTCGGACGACAACTTCGGGACCTACAACGGCCTGCCCACCGACCAGCGCACCCTGCTGCTGGCCTTCGACTGGACTACGCCGGCGCAGTGATCTCCCACCGCAGGCTGCGGGGCGTCACGGCGTGGCGGGCGGGTCCTTCAGGGCGTCGGTCACCGCCGCGCGCAGGCCGGCGTCCGACACCGGCTTGAACAGCACGGGCGCCGGGTGCTCGCGCTGGATGCGTTCGAGGGTCGAGGGTTCCCGTGAGCCGGTGATGAAGATCACCTTCGACCCAACCGTGTCGCGAATCTCCGCCGCTGCATCCACGCCGTCGCGGCCAGCGCCGAGCCGCACGTCGGACAGGACCAGGAACGGCCGCTCCGACACCGCCAGGCGCACGGCCGCCTCGGCGTCCATGGCCACGCCACAGACGGACAGGCCTAGATCCTCGACCTGGTAGCGGAGGGCCTCGCCGATGAGAAATTCGTCCTCGACGATCAGAACTCGGTCGCGGTGCAGCGTCATGGCGGCTCCGGCAGCGGAAGGCGAATCTCGAACGCGGTCGTCCCGGCCGACGCCGGCTCGATGCGACCCCCAAGTTGCCCAACGAGCCCCCGCACGATGCTGAGGCCGAGGGACACGTCGGCGGCGTGCGCATCGTCGTGACCGTCCTGCCCATCATCAATGACGCGAAGGGTCGCGCCTTCGCCGCTGTCGGGCGTGAGCTGGACACGGACCGTCCCGCCGGTGGCTGGAAAGCTGTGCCTGAGCGCCCGGGTTACGAGTTCGGTGACGATCAGCCCCAGAGGAATGGCGACGTCGAGACCGATCGGCAGGACGGGCGCCTCGACCTCGATCCGCACATCCGGCCGCGCCGCCGCGGCGAGGTGACTAGCCAGTTCCCGCAGGAAGGCGCCGACATCGAACGACCGCAGGTCGCTGGAGCCCATGAGCTGGTGATGCACGAGGCCGAGGGCGAAGATGCGCTGGCGCATGGCCTGCAGCGCGTCCACCGCGTCCGGATCCTTCAGCCCCCGCTTTTGCAGCAGCAGCAGGCTGTCAACGGTCTGCAGATTGTTCTTCACGCGATGGTAGACCTCGCGGAGCAGCAGGTCGCGGGCGTCCCGCGCCTCATCGGCCGCCCGCCGCGCGGCGATCAGTTCAAGCTCGTAGGCGCGTCGCTCCGGCGCGGGAAACAACGCCCCGTGACGCACCGCGCCGCCGTCCGACGCGCTGACCAGGGTCAGGAGCACCGGCAGGCCACCGCCATCGCGCTGCAGTTCGAGCAGGATCTCGTCCGCGCGGCCGCGGTCGAGCAGCGCCGTCTCGACCTTCAACGCATAGATCACCTGCGATGCGTGGGTGAGGAAGGCGCGAAGCGGTTGGCCCAGCGCCGTCTCGCGCGACACGCCGGTCAGGCGCTCGAAGGCCGGGTTGACGTCGACAAGGCGCGTTTCGAGGGTGGCCGTAAAGAGCCCGACGGGCGAGCCCGTGGCCAGGTCCGCCGCGCCCAGACTCACGGAGCCTCCGCCTCCGACAGGAAGGCCTCGATCGCGGCGGCGACCACATCGGGGGCGCTGACATGCGGGTAGTGGCCTTGGGCCGGAAGAACCTGCAGGCGTCCGTTCGGCAGCCCCGCGGCCAGATAGGCGGCCGCCTCTCGCGGGACGATCACGTCGGCCTCAGGCTGCAGGACCAGCACCGGCAGCGTACAATCGGCGAGTCGGTGGCGGACGTCGGTGAAGAAGGTCGCGCGCGCAAACTGGCGGAGGATCTCCGGGTTGGAGCGGCTGAAACTGTAGACCAGGTCCTCGCCCAGTTCGGGCCGCTGCGCATTGGCCATGGCCGCCGGAGCCAGGGCGCGGGCCCAGCCCTGGAAATCCAGCTCCATCTGCCGCAGGAGGTCCTCGATCTCCGAGACCTCGAAGCCGCCGACATAGTCCCCGTCGTTCAGATAGCGGGGCGACGAGGCGATCATCACCAGGCGGGAGATACGGTCCGTACGCTCCGCCGCCAGCAGGGAGATCATGCCGGAGACCGAGTGCCCGACGACGGCGCAGTCGCGCACGTCCAACTCGTCCAGGATGTCGACCAGGTCCTGAGCGTAGCCGTCGAGGGAGGCGTACCGTCCCGGCTCGTAGCGTTCGGCGCGCGAGCGTCCGCTGCCCATGTGGTCGAAGCGAAGGACCGGCGCCGCCGGGTCGCAGCGCTCGAGCAGCGAGTCCCATATCGACTGGTCGGTGCCGAACCCGTGCAGGAGGACGCGCAAACCCGGCCCCTCGCCGCGCAGCGTCGCCGCGTGAAACTCCGCCGCCGATCCAACCGCAGACCTGTACATTCGCAGGCATCTTGGGATCGCTCTGTGCGAAATTCCAGCACCAAGCTCACGCTTTGCAACACGAAACAGTGCAAATCGACCTGAACACAACCTTGACGCTGCTCAGCGCCGCCAGTCGGCCAGCGAAGCCTCTGCGTCCGTGCGCCTGAAAAGAAAAAGGCCGCCCGTGGGGCGGCCTTTTCGCAGATCCGACAGGGTGTCGCCGATCAGGCGGCGGCTTGCTCGGCGAGCTTGGCCTTCACCTGGCGCTTGATCTTCAGCGCCTTGGCCGAGAGGACTTCGTCCTTGGCCTTGAGCAGGACGGGGTCGAGGCCGCCCTTGGAGTCCAGGGTGCGCAGCGCGGCGTTGGTGATCCGGAGCGAGAAGCTCTGGCCCAGGGCGTCCGACTGGAGGCTGACCGCCGCCAGATTCGGCATGAACCGGCGCTTGGTCTTGATGTTCGAGTGGCTCACGTTGTGACCGACCATCGGTCCGACACCCGTGATTTCGCAGCGGCGCGACATGGCGAGATAACCTTCGCAGGAAACAGGAATGCGACGGACCGGGGTCCGCGCGAAGAGCGGGCGATTTAGAGGAACGCTCCCGGCTCGTCAAGGTAAGCCGGGAGAGAAGTGGGCGGGACCGCCTCACCCGCGCCCATCGATGGGCGCCGGCGTTGTGGTCCGGCTGGGATGAGATACAATATGTCGTAGGGAACGAAAGCTGAATCGCTGTTAGTCAGCGATTCGGTCGCGATTTGTTGCGGCCCCGTTCCCGGACTCACTCCCCCATCACAGCCTGATCCAACCCGTCCGCTCGTGGCCGAAGTCGAACAGGTCCGGGTGAAGGATCTCGGCGATCATCTCAGCCGATTCCACCAGGCGTGGTCCCGGCCGGTTGAAGTAGTGGTGGCCGTCGATGACGTAGACCTGCCCCCGCCGAACGGCGGTGAGCTGGGCCCACTCGGGATGGGCCTGCAGCAGCGGCATGTCGGCCAGGCTCTGGGCGATGGTGAAGCCGCAGGACAGCAGCAGGATCACGTCGGGGTCGGCGGCGGCCAGCGCGCTCCATTCCAGCCAGGGCGAGTGCTGGCCGGCGGTGGCGAACAGGCTGCGGCCCCCGGCGGCCTCGATCAGCTCGGGCATCCAGTTGCCGCCGGCCATCAGCGGATCCATCCACTCGATAGCCGCCACCGTCGGCGCATAGCGCGCCCGGCTGGCCGTCGCGCTGATGGCGTCGAGCCGGCCCTTGAGCCCCGCGATAGCCCGTTCGGCGACAGCATCCGTGCCCAGGGCCGCGCCCACCTTGCGCATGTCGCCCCAGACGTCGGAGAGGTCGTTGGGCTCCAACGAGACGAGGACCGGGGCCGCGCCCGTCCATTCGCAGAGCGCGTCCTCCAGGTCGCCGGGGGTGACGGCGCAGATGGCGCACTGGGTCTGGGTGACGATCACGTCGGGCTTCAGCGACCGCAGCAGGTCGGCGTCGACCCGATAGACGGAGACGCCCTGGGCGATGATCTCGTTCACCCGCATGTCGATGTCGCGGGAGGTGCCGTCCAGGTTGACCTTGGTCGCGCTGAGCGCCGGCAACCGGCTGACCTCGACCGGGAAGTCGCACTGGTGCGACCGGCCGACCAGATGGTCGGCCATGCCGACGGCGGCGACGATCTCGGTGGCGCTGGGCAGCAGGGAGACGATGCGCAGCCCGCTCATGCCGCCCGTCCGAAGGCGGGCATGGCGACGGCGGTCCGGCGAAGCACGGCGTCCAGGGCCAGCAGGCCGCCCAGCCACCCGGCGTTGACCGCGCCCACCAGGCTGATGACGCCCGGCCGGACCGCGCAGGCGCCGGTCAGCACCTGTTCGACGCCCAGGATCGTCAGCTGGTTGGCGACGAAGGCGCCGACGAAGGCCAAGCCGGCGCGCAGCCACACAGGCTTGTCAGCGGTGATCGCCAGCACCCCCGCCGCGCCGGCCAGCGCCGCCAGCGCCGCCGCGCCCAGGCCGACGCCCCAGGCGACGGTCTGCAGGTCGCGCGGATAGTCGTGAAGGCCGAAGCCGACAGCCTGGCCGGCCAGCCAGACCGCCAGGGTCAGGAGGACGGCGCGGCCCAGCGGCAGGGCGCCCGCGGCGATGACCGCCACCGCCACGAGGGGCTCAAGACAACCGGCGATAAGACATCCCCCCAGGACCAGGGTGACGAGACCGGCGGACCAGAGCGCGGTGCGCGGCGTGGAAATGGACGGGTTGGAAAGCGCAGAAAACATGGATCGAAACCTCGCGGCGAACGTGACACGTCACCGCGAAGGAAACGGGCAGCTGTCAGGGTCCGGAGACCCGCGACGGCGGTCCATTCACATCGGTGCACCCCGCCCAATGCGCTCGCGCGTGACCACGGCTCGTGGCAGGTCTCCTGGCTCGCGGGTCAGCGCCTCGGACCGGCCTTCCCAGAGCTTGCGGCCCCAGTGGCTTCGTTGGTCGTCGGCTCGCCGCTTACAGTTGCGGGGGCAGCCGCGGCATTGTGCGCGAGCGCACGCACCGCATTCCCTTTTGAGCCCTTGCGGGCGCCACGCGCGATGATTGCCTTGCCGGGGACAGTCCGGTCAAGCGTCAGTCGGCGCTGGCGACGGTGACGCTGGCGGCGGGGCGGTAGGCGGCGGTGATCATCCGCGTAGCGTCGAGCCGGGCGCCGCGGCGATCCAGGATCTCCAGGTGCACGTGGTCGGTCATGCCGCCGGGATACTTGCGCTGCAGCGAGTGGGCGGTGGCGATGGGCTGACCGATGGCGACCGTGTCGCCTACCTCGACGGTCGGGTTCACATAGAACACACGGGCGGCGTAGCTGAGCGCCGGATTGGTGATCTCGACGAACTTCAGGCTCTCGTCCCCCGGATAGGCATAGCCGATCTTGGTGACATAGCCGGAGATGGGGGCGTCCACCGTCTGGCCGGCCTGGGCCATGTAATCGACCCCCTCGTGCCGGCGGCTGCCGCCGTCACGGCGGGCGCCGAACTGGCCCGCGCCATAGGCGTCGTGCAGGCGAGGTTCGCGGCCGGTGGGATTGGCGAAATCGGCGCGGCCGTCGCCGTCGATGTCGGCGCCGTCCCAGACGCGGACGAGGGGCGCCGGCGGCGCTGGCGTGGAGACCTGCTGCACGGCGCGCTCGACGGCGGTGACCA
>JAIXTR010000014.1 GCA_027483845.1 Caulobacteraceae bacterium
GACGTGGACGCCAACCAGGCGCTCGCCGCGCGCTTCGGGGTGCAGGGCATTCCGGCGCTGTTCTGCTTCCAGGGCGGCAAGGTGGTCGCGCAGCAGGCGGGACTGTCGGACCCTGGTGTGTTTCGTCGCTGGGCGACGCAGTTTGCGCCGACGGGTGTCTGAAACCGGCGGCCACGCGATTCCCGAAATCGCGTGACAGCGCCTACTCCCGCAGGCATGCTCCGATAGCGAGTGCTTCCAGTTCTGTACGCGTATGGCGAGAAACTGGGGATTCAGACATGCCGATCAATCTAGACGCGCCCTTGGCGTGGGAAACCGCCAACGCGGATGAGCGGGCGATGCTGGACGACCTTCAGGGCAATATCCTGGATGGTCATGGCCGGCGGGCCACGCGGCACATCTTCCTGAGATTCAACGCGGGCAAGGAGGCGAAAGCGCGGGGGTTCCTGGCCGATCTCGCCGGCACGCTTCTGACGTCCGCGCACAAGCAGCTGAAAGAGGCGAAGCTGTTTCGGGAACAGGGCATCGCTGGAGGTCCGTTCCTGGGCATCCTGCTGTCGTCAGCCGGCTACGAGGCGCTGAACGTCAGCGCAAAGGCGCCCCAACCTGCGGACGACGATGCGTTCAAGGACGGGATGGTCCATCGGCGGGACAGCCTCAACGATCCGGATACGGCCGACCTGGAGGCGCCCTATCGCGATCGGCTCCATGCGATGATCCTGATCGGCGCCGACCCTGACGGCGACGAAAGCTGGGACTCCACCGCCGCCGAGACGGTGGAGACGCAGGTCCTGAACAAGATGCAGGATTGTGCGACCGTGGTGACGACCGAGATCGGGCGGGCGATTTTCCGCGACAACGGGAAGGACGTCACGGGCGCGTCGAAAATCGAAGGGATCGAGCACTTCGGCTACGTGGACGGCCGCAGCCAGCCGCTGATGTTGCAGGAACTCATCGATCGCGAGCGCGACAGCACGGATGGCATCAACAACTGGAGCCCGATCTTTCCGTTACGCCAGGTGTTGGTTCCAGACCCGGGCTCGCCCGCGCCGGGGACGGCGTTCGGCAGCTTCTTCGTATTCCGCAAGCTCAAGCAGGACGTCGCGGGCTTCAAGGCGCTGGAGGAAACGCTCGGCAAGGACGCGTCGCTCGGCGCGCTGGGTGAGCTCATGGGAGCCACGCTGGTCGGTCGTTTCGAGGATGGGACGCCCGTGACTCTGTTCAAGAGTGACGGGGCGAATGCGCCGGTGCCGAACAACTTCAACTACGATGACGATGTGGAGGGTCTGAAATGTCCGTTCCACGCGCATATCCGTAAGACAAACCCTCGTGGCGATGTGGTTCGCACGTTCCCTGGTGCGCCGCCGGATGCGGATCGCAGGCCGATCATGGCGCGGCGCGGAATGCCGTTTGGCCGGCGAGACAAGGTGACCGATCCTGACGGGCTTTTGCCAGGCGTGGACGTGGGCCTCATGTTCATGTCGTTCCAGGCCAACCTCAGGGATCAGTTCGAGTTCACACAGCAGAGCTGGGCCAATAACCCGGGGTTCGTGAACGCGGGCGGCGGCTCCGCTGGGTTCCCGGAGACCGGCCGCGATCCGGTTATCGGGCAGAAGGGCGCCGACGCGTCGGTGAAGCTGACGCACAGGACCGAATGGGGGGCGCCCAAGACGCCGACCCAGCAGATTACCTTCGAGGGTTTCGTCCGGCACATGGGCGGCGAGTATTTTTTCGCCCCGGCCAAGAGCACGCTGCTCTCGCTCTAAGCGGGCGATCCGTCGTCGGGCCCCGCCCACATCATCGCGACGCACCGCCGCTTCGGTTGGGTCGTCACCGGAAGCCGTCTTTGGTCCGTGCGCATGCGGCGCGACCGCGGCTTTCCCCTGCGAGAGAAGCCAATTGCCCTCCCTAGCGTCCCCACTTGATAATGGGGGTCAATTCGGGAGCGGCGCGTTGCGGGATGGAATCGAACAGGGCGGGTGGGAGAGCCATCGGCCGAAGCTGAACTACCCGTTCGAACAGGGTCCGAAGACGGGCGAGGCGGTGGACATCGCGCCCGGCGTGAAGTGGATGCGGATGCCGCTGGGCGGCGCGCTGGCGTTCATCAATGTCTGGGCGATCGCCGACAAGACGGCGGACGGCCAGGACGGCTGGGCCATCGTGGACACCGGCATCGGCGGCATGGACACGCGCAACGCCTGGCGCGCCGTCCTGAAGGGCCCACTGGAGGGCAAGCCGGTCACGCGGGTCTTCGTCACCCACATGCACCCCGATCATATCGGCATGTCCGGCTATCTGACGCGGAAGTTCGACGCCCGGCTGTGGATCACGCGTCTGGAATACATCACCTGCCGCTCGCTGGCGGCGGACACCGGGCGCGAGGCTCCGGCCGACGCCCTGGCCTTCTTCAAGGCGACGGGCTGGGACGAGGACGCGCTGGAGACCTATCGCGCCAAGTTCGGCGGGTTCGGGCGTGGACTCTATGCGCTGCCGGACAGCTTCCACCGGCTGAACGACGGCGACGAGGTGGCCATCGGCGCGCACACCTGGCGGGTGGTGGTGGGGTCCGGCCACAGCCCGGAACATGCCTGTCTCTACTGTCCGGAGCTGAAGCTGATGATCTCGGGCGATCAGGTGCTGCCCAAGATTTCGTCCAACGTGTCGGTGTTCCCGACCGAGCCGGATGGCGACCCCCTGACCGACTGGATCACCTCGCTGGCCCGCATCAAGGACAAGGTGCCGGACGAGGTTCTGGTGCTGCCGGCGCACAACGATCCTTTCCACGGCCTGCACGCGCGGATCGACCACCTGATCAGCGGCCACGAGCGGGGCCTGGGCCGGCTCCATGACCTGCTGGCCGAACCGAAGCGGGTGGTGGATGTGTTCCACGTGCTGTTCCGGCGCAAGATCAACCAGCACCTGCTGGGGCTAGCGACCGGCGAGAGCCTCGCGCACCTCAACTGCCTGATCGCACGGGGGCAGGTCGTGCGGACCCGCGACGCCGACGGCATCGACTGGTACCGGGCCGCGGCCTGACCCCTCAAATCCATCCCAGAAAGACCGTCCGAGCATGAGCGCGCGCATCACCTCCGCCTTCGGGGCGACGTCCACGGCCCGCGAGGTGGCCGCCCAGCACGATCTGACCGACGTCAGCGTCATCGTGACCGGCGGGGCGTCAGGCATCGGCGTCGAGACCGCCCGCGCCCTGGCCGAGGCCGGCGCCGATGTGATGCTGGCCGTCCGCAATCCGGCGGCGGGCGAGGCCACGGCGGCGGAAATCGGCCGGACCGCGCCGGGCAAGGTCTCGGTGGGCGTGGTCGACCTGTCGGACCTGAGCTCCGTCGCCGCCTTCGCCAGCGCCTGGGGCGACAAACCGCTGAACATCCTGATCAACAACGCGGGCGTCATGGCCTGTCCGCTGAGCTACACGGCCCAGGACCTGGAGATGCAGGTCGGCACCAACCACTTCGGCCACTACCTGCTCACCGTGCTGCTAGCGCGGGGACTGATGAACGCGGCCGAGGACGGGGCGGCGAGCCGGGTGGTGTCGCTGTCGTCCATCGGCCACCGCCGCAGCGGCATCAATTTCGACGACATGCACTATCGCCAGCGGCCCTACGACAAGTGGGAGTCCTACGGTCAGGCCAAGACCGCCAACGCCCTGTTCGCCGTGGGCCTCGACGCCCGGTTCGCGGACCTGGGGATCAACGCCAACGCGGTGATGCCGGGCGGGATCATGACTCCCCTGCAGCGACACCTTCCCCGGGAGGAGATGATCGCGTTCGGCTGGATGGACGAGAACGGCAAGGTCAACGACCGCTTCAAGTCGACCGAGCAGGGCGCGGCCACCAGCGTCTGGGCGGCGCTGGCGCATGAGCTGGAGGGCGTGGGCGGCCTCTACCTGGAGAACTGCAACCAAGCGGTCGCCTGGACGCCCGAAACCCCGTTCGAGGGCGTGATGCCCCATGCGCTCGACCCCGAAGCCGCCGAGCGTCTGTGGGCGGTGTCCGAGGAGACGACCGGCGTCCGGATCTAGGACGGCCGGCACGCCGGGCTTGGCGTTGGCCCCCCTGGACGCCTAGGTTCGTGACATGAGCGTGACTGTTCGGGTGGCGACCGTCGCCGACGCCCCGTTGATCCTAGAGTTCATCCGGGAACTGGCCGAGTACGAACGCCTGCTGCACGAGGTGGAAGCCACCGAGGCGGATATCCGCCGCGACCTGTTCGGCGAGAACCCGCGCAGCTTCTGCGAGATCGCGGAGCATGAGGGCAAGCCGGTCGGCTTCGCCCTGTGGTTCTACAACTACTCCACCTTCCGCGGGCGGGCGGGCATCTATCTGGAAGATCTGTTTGTGCGGCCGGAGGCGCGCGGGGCGGGGGCGGGGAAGGCGCTACTGGCGCGTCTGGCGCGGCGTTGCGTCGATGCGGAACTGGGCCGACTGGAATGGGCGGTCCTCAACTGGAACACGCCGTCCATCGCCTTTTACGACAGCCTGGGCGCGACGGCGAAGACCGAGTGGACCGTGCGGCGCCTTGACGGCGAGGCGCTGGAGCGATTGGCCGCGTCCTGACAAGCTGCGACGGCGGTGCGATACGACCTCGCCATCTTCGATTTCGACGGGACGCTGGCCGACAGCTCGCGCTGGTTCGTCGCCGCCTTCAATGCGCTCGCCCCGCGGCACGGCCTGCGGACGCTCGACGCTGAAGAGCTTGAAGACCTTCGCGGACGTAGCAGTCGCGAGATCATGCGGCGGCTGGGCGTCTCGCCGTGGACGCTCCCCGGGCTGGCGGCGGACCTCCGGGCGCGCATGGGCCAGGATACATCGACCATCCGCCTGTTCGACGGCGTGCAGACCATGCTGGCCACCCTCAGCCAGGCCGGCGTCGCCTGCGCGGTGGTCAGTTCAAACGCCGAGGCCAACATCCGGGCCATCCTCGGGCCGCATGCGGTCGCGGCCATCTCGCACTTCGCGTGCGGGGCCAGCCTGTTTGGCAAGCCGCCGCTGTTCCGGCGCGTGATGAAGCGGGCGGGGGTCACGCCGGGCCACACGATCTGCATCGGGGACGAGCCGCGCGACATTGAGGCCGCACGCGCGGTCGGCGCGGCGTCTGGCGCGGTGGCCTGGGGCTATGCGACGCCGGAGCTGCTCGCCAGCTTGCAGCCCACGCTGCTGTTCCGGCAGCCCGAGGACATCGTCGCGGGTCTTCTCTAGGCGGCCCAGGCGGCGGCGAAGCGGCGCAGGAGCGCCAGGGCGGCGCTGTCGGCCATGCCCTGCGAGGCCGTGAGGCGGACGAACATGTGGCCGGCGGGCCTGCCGCCCCGGGCCGGAAGGCCTTCGCCCTCGACGCGGACCAGGCCGCGCTCCGCCGCCTTGCGGTCGATCCAGACGCTGCGATGGCCCAGCGGCGTGTCGAGGCTGATCCGGCCGCCCTTCTTGAGCAGGCCGGGCGCAACCTTGACGGTCATCCAAAGATCGTCGCCACGGACCAGCACGCCGTCGTGGGCCCGGATGTAGACGCAGAGCTCGGCGCCCGCGGCGCGCACCTTGTCGCCCGAGCGCAGGCCCGGGGGCAGGGTGATGCGGATGTACTGGCCGTCCGGCATCCGGTGGTCGACGTCGCCGCCCTCCAGGGCCAGGCGGGGGGTGATCTCGAGGTCGGGGTCAGGCGTGGGCCGCGCGCGCGTCGGCGGCTGGACGAAGCGTTCGCCGAGCGGGTCCTGCAGGCGCTGGTAGGCGGCCATCACCTGTCGAAAGCTGTTCTCGTCGCCGCCGGCGTCGGGATGGGCGCGTTTGGCGGCCTCACGGAAGGCCTTGCGGACCTCGGCGGGCGTCGACGCCGAGCTGACGCCCAGCACCTCGCGGGCGTCTTTCAAGGACAATTCGGGCGCAGGCCGCGTCATCAACCCGGACGTTAAGGTGAA
>JAIXTR010000409.1 GCA_027483845.1 Caulobacteraceae bacterium
ATCACCCCATGCAGCAGCTCCTCGCCGAGGTGCAGCAGGGTGCGGTGGACGTGAGCGGCGTTGCCGCAGTTGTGACAGAACCGGCCGACCGTCTCGGTCCCGCAATCGGCGCACAGGTTGTGATGCTGGCCGGCGTGGCCCGTGGGCTTCTCGACGGCGCCGGCGATCAGCCCGCCCGTCGCCACCCCGCCGACCGCTTCCAAGTCCACCATCGCCATCCCCATGACCCGCGGGGAATGTGACGGGATTGGCCGGGGGCGGCAATATTGCGGGGCGATAAGCCGCGCGCGACCGCGACTAGCTGAAAACCTCCGCAGGTGACGGCTGCAGCGGGTCATCTCCGAAGCGGTTCGGGCCGAACGTGCCCTTGAGGCAGCCGAGTTCGACGAAAGCCCAGATCGAAAACGGCAGACTGAGGGCGTTGAGCCCACTTCCGGCTTCGGGGTCGGACGCGGACACCGCCGCCCCAAGCACTGTCAGCAGGAAGACCGGCGCATACATGATGACAAGCCACCATCCGGACTTGTTCCGATCATGCAGCCGGCGCACCGCCACGGCAAATCCGACCCATAGCGCCAGGAAGAAGACGGGGACGGCGATCACCGGGCCGACAATGGGCAGTCCCATCGCCGCCAGCATCGCGACCAGAAAAGCCACGTAGTTCAGCACGGAGGTCACCCAGAATGGCTGGCGGTTTGTCCGGCCTGTGACCTGCAAGTACGGTAGTAACCAGCGCACTATCGCCCCCAACACAGTCCTGAGGCGATATTCGTTCTCTTTTTGTGCGCAATGTCAAGCTTGGGTCACTTCCCCTTCCACTGCGGCGGGCGCTTCTGGGCGAAGGCGAGCGGGCCTTCCTTAAAGTCCTCCGAGGTGTAGAGCGCGGCGATGGCCGGGTACTTGTTTTGGCCCTTCAGCGCGGCTTCCAGGCTGGGTTCGTCCAGGCCCTTGTAGACGGCCTCCTTCGAGGCGCGGATCGACATCGGGCCCAGCTCGCAGATCGACTTCGCCAGGTCGGTCGCCGTGCGGATCAGGTCCTGGGGCGCCGTCACTTCATGCACGAAGCCCAGTTCCTTGCCCTCGGCGGCCGAAACCCGTCGGGCGGTGAGGATCATGCCCATGGCCCGCTTGGTCCCGATCGCGCGTGGCAACCGGTGCAGGCCGCCGGCCAGGGCGGCCAGGCCCACGCGGGGTTCCGGCAGGGCGAACACCGCCTTGTCCGAGGCGATGATGATGTCGCAGGCCAGCGCGATCTCGAACCCGCCGCCCATGGCCACGCCATTCACGGCCGCGATCAGCGGCTTGGTCAGGTCGAAGCGCGCGGTCAGGCCGGCGAAGCCTGACGGCGGGCTCTTCAGCGCGCCGCCGCCCGCCTGGTACTTCAGGTCGTTGCCGGCCGAGAACGCGCGGTCGCCCGCGCCGGTGACGATCCCTACCCACTGGTCCGGATCGGCGGCGAAGGCGTCCAGCGCCTCGTGCATCTCGAAGTGCGCCGGAGAGTGCATGGCGTTCATCACGTCGGGACGGTTCAGCGTGAAGGTGGTGATCGGCCCGTCGCGGTCGACCTTGATGAATTCGTAGGCCATGTCGTTCTCCCGTTTGCGCCGACCCTCGGAGGGCGACGCTACGGAGGTCAAGAGACCAGGCTGAGCTCGCGCTTGTAGCGCTTCCAGTTCTCCACATAGTGCTGCGCGCCAATCGCGACGCGGGCCGCCTGCTCGGGGCTGAGCTCGCGGACCACCTTGCCGGGCGCGCCCATGACCAGCGAGTTGTCCGGGATCTCCTTGCCCTCGGTGATCAGACAGTTGGCGCCGATCAGGCAGTTCTTCCCGATCTTGGCCCCGTTGAGCACGATGGAGCCGATGCCCACCAGGCTGCCGTCGCCGATCGTGCAGCCGTGCAGCATGACCAGATGGCCCACCGTGACATTGGCGCCCAGGGTAAGCGGCGCGCCGTGGTCGGTGTGCAGGACGCTGCCATCCTGAACATTGGAATTCTCACCAATGATGATGGGATCGTTGTCTCCGCGCAGGGTCGCGCCCCACCAGATCGAGGCGTTCTTCTTGAGAATCACGTTGCCCATAACCGCCGCGGTCGGCGCGATCCAGTATTCGTCATCGTTTGGTAGCTCAGGTGTCACATTGCCTAAGTTGTAGACGCTCACTGCCTCACCTCGTTTCTTGGTCGCCGGGGCTGTTTAACACTTCATAAAGCGCGTTAGGATCATTCTAGTGGTGCGATTCGAGAGGGCGAAAGCCTTCCCGGAGCCGCTGCGGAGGTTTTGCCTCCGTGTTCTCGCGCTGGACGGGGTGGATGGCGTTGAGCCTCTTGTTCCACCGGGTTGTTGCACCCGGGTCCGCAGTTGGTGAAGGGCCGCCCGGCCCTGCATGCCGCCGCCGCATCGTCTCATTCCATCATTTG
This sequence comes from Caulobacteraceae bacterium, assembly GCA_027483845.1. Classification (GTDB taxonomy): domain Bacteria; phylum Pseudomonadota; class Alphaproteobacteria; order Caulobacterales; family Caulobacteraceae; genus Phenylobacterium. Next base: position 2,422 of record JAIXTR010000409.1, read on the forward strand.
AAGGGCGCTCCCACCTGGGACGCCCTTTTTTCTTGCCCCCCGAGGAGGCCTTATGACTAAGCGGGCTCTGAAGCGACAAGTGCGCGAAGGCGCGTTCGACGCCGGTCAATTCCAGGGGGACGATAAGATCCGCAGGTTGCCGGTGGACCGCGGGTGGTCGCCCTTGCAGCACCACAACGACGACCGCGAGCAAAGCTACGTCAAGACCATCAAGGCCAAGTCGCCCGGCCAGCAGCAGTTGATTGACGCCATCGACGCCAAGAACCTGGTCCTGGCCCTGGGCCCGGCCGGCACCGGCAAGACCTACCTCGCCATCGCCAAGGCGGTTGAAGCGCTGGAGGCGGGCCGCGTCGGACGCATCGTCCTGTCACGG
>JAIXTR010000625.1 GCA_027483845.1 Caulobacteraceae bacterium
GCCCCAATGGGCCGACCTCGGCATGTACATGCAGACGGTCATGCTGCTGGCGGTGGAGGCCGGCCTCGACACCTGCGCCCAGGAGTTCTGGGCCCGCTATCCGAAGACGGTGGCTCAGGCGATAGATCTTCCCGAGGACCACATGCTGTTCTCCGGCATGGCGCTGGGCCACCGCGACCCCGACCACCCGATCAACGCCTGGCGGTCAACCCGCGACGCACCGGAGCTCTGGTGCGAACTCAAGGGCTTCGCCGCTTGAGCCGGGTCGTCCTCTGGGCGGCGATTCTCGCCGGGACGACCTATGTGGCGAGCTGGTTCTGGCCGGACCTGCCACCCGCCGCGTCCGTCGCCTGGAAGGGCGCCGGCGTCGCACTGCTGGCGGTCTACGCCGGGCTTGAGGCGCGCCGCCTGGACGGCTGGCTGCTGGCGGCGGTGCTGGCCTTTGGCGCGTTGGGCGATGTCTTGCTCGAGACCCACGGTTTGGTCGTCGGCGCCGTGGCGTTCCTCGCCGGACACGTTACCGCAATCTGGCTTTACCGACGCAACAGTCGCCCGCATCCAAGCCGCTTGGACGGGGGGCTGGCCGTCGCGATCGTCGTGGCCATTCCGGTCATCGCCTATCTGCTGCCGCCGGATCGGACCGGGGCGGGCTCCATCGCGCTCTATGCGCTCGGGCTCGCGGCCATGACCGCGGCCGCCTTCCTCAGCCGCTTTCCCCGCGCCCTGGTGTTCGCCGGCGCCGCCATGTTCACGGTCTCCGACCTCCTGATCTTCCTTCGGACAGGCCGCCCGGCGCTGGACACCTTCCCCATGGGCCTGGCGGTCTGGGGCCTCTACTTCGCCGGCCAGACACTTATCGCCATCGGCGTTTCGCGAACGCTCCGCATCGCGCCGGTGACGAACCGCTAACCAACGATCTTCAGACGACTTTCACCGCGTCGGCCCATGGTCCCGGCTCACCTCCGGACCCCGAACTGATGCGGCTGACACCCCACAAGCTGACCACGCTGCTGCGCGCCGGAACCGTCGGGGCGGGACTGTGCGCCGTGATCGCCCTGTCCGGACCGTTCCGCTACAGCGACCTGAACCTGCCGTTCCCGGACACGGTGGCTCATGCGCTGCTGTTCTACGGCCTGACCCTGGCGGCGACCGGAGCCCTGCCCCGCTCACGCGCCTTCGACGTGGCCCTGGCCATGGTGGGTCTTGGCGCGGCAAGCGAGTTCGCGCAGTCGCTGGTGGGCCGCGAGATGTCGCTGCACGACATGCTGGGGGACACCGCTGGCGTGGCCCTGGCCTATGCGCCCGTCGCCATGGGGCGCCTGCGCGACCTGGCGCGAACCCATCCCGACACCCCCTTCGCCGAGTTGCGGCGCACCGATCGCCGCCGCGCCCGCGCGCCCGGCCCGGCCGTGGTGAACCTGGACCGGATCGCCTAGAGCCCGTAGGCGGCTACGAAGGCTCCGATCGACGCCTCCGTCGCCAGCACGCGCAGCGGGAACGCCAGCCATGGCGCAGCCGGATCCAGGCTGTCCAGATTTCCGACGAGGGCGTCGCGCACATCCGGCCGGATATGCTCGCGACTGTCGATGAGTTGCCCCCAGCTCGACGTGCCGTTCAACCGCAGGGGCCCGGGCGCGACGACGCGGGATGCCGCGTAGTCCACCGGAAACAGCCGGCGGTAGGACTCAAGATTGTAGAGCCATGATCTGCCGCGGATCACGGACGCCTCAGGGTGCGCCGCGCGCACATGTTCGACCAGCGCCGCAAGCTCGGCGCGCCGGCGCTCGATCTTGCCGCGGGCCAGCGGCCCCCCGTGCTCATCGGTATCGACATTGTTGAAGTGGAGCCGCACCGCGCCGTCCTCGCCCGGCGCCTCGCAGGCGAAACAGCCGAACTGGGTCTGTCCGGGGAGCGGAAGCTGCTCCGGCGGGCTGGCCGCGCAGCGGACTTCAGATAGCGCCAGCTGGGCGGCGAGGTCGGCTTCGGCCTCCAGCGCGCGAGCGTAGTCGCTCCAGCCTGCAGCGGGCGGCTCGCCGGGCCGGTTCACGCCGAACCCTAGCCGCCGATGCAGATTGGTGAACCGCAGCGCCGTCTCGCCCAACGGCGCGCCCGTCAGCGCCGTCATCCGGCGGGCGAAGAGCAGTTGGACTTCGAGATAGGGTCCGAGGCGCTGGGCGCGCGCAACGTCAGCGTCTGTCATGGCGGGGGTCTAGCCCGCGCCGAAATATCCCCGCAACATTCAGCCCGACGCTTACGCCCGGAACTGAATTGGGAGGCTCCACCATGTGCGACGACATCCACGAAGGTCTGATCCACGACCCGACCGTCTCGCGCCGCACGTTCGGCCTTATGTCGGTAGCCGCCGCGGGCGGTGTGGCCACCGCGGCCTATGCAGCCGATGTCGTCGAGAAGGATGTCGAGGTGAAGACGCCGGACGGCCTGGCCGACGCGGCGCTCTACTATCCCGCCGGCAAGGGGACGTGGCCGGCGGTCCTGATCTGGTGCGACTTCCTCTCGCTGCGGCCGGTCTTCCGCGAGATGGGACGTCGACTGGCGGGCGCGGGGTACGTGGTCCTGGTGCCCAACTTCTACTACCGCACCAAGAAGGCGCCGGTGTTCGAGGGCGCGTTCAACTTCGCCAGCGCCGAGGATCGGGCCAAGATCGCGCCCATGCGTCAGGCCCTGACGAATGACGCCGTCGAGCGCGACGCGGCGGCCTACCTCGCGTTCCTCGACGCCCAGCCGCAGACCAACAAGGCGAAGAAGATCGGCGTTCAGGGCTATTGCATGGGCGGACCGCTGACCGTGCGGACGGCGGCTGTCGGTCCGGCCCGCGTCGGCGCCGCGGCCACCTTCCATTCGGGCGCGCTGGTCACCACCGATCCGTCCAGCCCGCACCTGCTGTTCCCCAAGACCAAGGCCGCCTACCTGATCGCCACGGCCCAGAACGACGACAAGCAACGGCCGACCGAGAAGGACGAGCTCAAGGCGCTGTTCGCCGCCGACAAGCGACCGGCGACCGTCGAGGTCTACGCCGCCGACCACGGTTGGTGCGTGAAGGGCAGCCCCGTCTACAACGAAGCCGAGGCGGAACGCGCCTGGGCGGAACTCCTGAAACTGTACA
>JAIXTR010000234.1 GCA_027483845.1 Caulobacteraceae bacterium
AGGGGCCCGCTTGTGCAGGGCCCCTTCGTTGGTCGATCGACTAAGGGGGGAGCCTTAGGCGCCCAGGCCCGCCGTGGACACCGCGGCGAAAAGGCCGAGGGCGAGGAGGAAGACCGGGGTCGCACGATCGAAGAACCGTTCGAACTTCACGAGAGACATGACACACACCTTTCAGTTGGAACCCGTGCCCCACTTGGAAACCTTGGGGCTTAGGGACGTTCTGTAATTTGAACAGCGCTCAGATAGGGATCGATCTGATTGCCGTCAAGATATCTGTACAGCGCTTAGATGTGAACTTATGGTAATCCGATGAGCCAAGCGAAGAGCGCCGAACCCCGTCCCTACCACCACGGCGACCTGCGGAACGCGCTGGTGGATGCGGCCCGGCGCCTGCTGGAGGCCGAGGGTCCCAGCGCCCTGTCCCTGCGCGCGGTGGCGCGAGAGGCCGGGGTCAGCCCCGCGGCGCCCTATCACCATTTCAAGGACAAGGCCGAGCTGCTCGACGCCGTGGCGCACGAGGGCTGGCACACACTCAACACCCAGATGGCCCAGGCCAAGTCCGAGGACGGCGGCGCCCTGACCGGCCTGGGCATCGCCTATGTGTGCTTCGCCCACGAGAACCCGGCCCTCTATCGCGTCATGTATGACGCGGTGCGCGAGAAGGAAGCCCTGCCCGAGGACATGCAGGACAACAAGGACAGCGCCTACTGCCTGGTGCGCGACACCCTGATCGAGCACGGCGCGGACCCCGCGGCCGAGACCCATCTTGAGCTGGCGACGATCGCCGCCTGGTGTGGCGCCCACGGCCTGGCCGAGATGTCCGGGTTCAAGCAGTTCCAGCATCTCAAGGACGAGCTGGGCGGGGAGCGGGAGTTCCTGGCCGCGGTCCTGGGCCACATGGGCCTGTTCACCAAGTAGGCTGCGGCCTGCTACTCACGGGCGGTGTTCGCCACCCGCTTCGCCCCCTCGCCCACCGGCTACCTGCATCGCGGTCACGCCTACGCGGCGCTGACGGCCCACGCCGCGGCGCGGGCGGCGGGCGGCCGGTTCGTGCTGCGCATTGAGGACATCGACGCCACACGCTGTCGCCCGGACTATGAGGCGGCGATCTACGAGGATCTGGCCTGGCTAGGCCTGACGTGGGAGACGCCGGTCCGCCGCCAGTCGGAGCATCTGGCAGACTACCAGGCGGCGCTGGGACGGCTCGAGGCCGACGGGCTGCTGTACCGCTGCTTCCGGACTCGCAAGGAGCTCGCGCAGGCCATGGCCTCGGCGCCGCACGGCCCGATGGAGGTCTACCGCGGCCAGCCCCTGCCGGCGGACGAGGAGGCGCGCCGACTGGCGGCGGGCGAACCCTTCGCCTGGCGGCTATCGCTGGATGCGGCGAGCCGGAAGTTGGGCGGCTTCGCGGGTCTGACCTTCACCGACGATACGGCGGGCGTCGTACCGGCCCGGCCGGAGCTGGGCGGCGACGTGGTGCTGGCGCGCAAGGACGTGGGTGTCGCCTACCACCTGGCGGTCGTGGTCGACGACGCCCTGCAGGAGATCACCCACGTGATCCGGGGCGAGGACCTGTTCGAGGCGACGCACGTGCAGCGGCTGCTGCAAGCGCTGCTCGGCCTGCCGACGCCGACCTATCGCCACCATCCCCTGATCACTGGTCCCGACGGCCGGCGCTACGCGAAACGGGACGGCGCGGAAACGCTGCGGTCGCTGCGCGAACGGGGTATGAGCGCCACGGACCTGCGCGGGGAGCTGGGCTTTGACTGACGCCGCATTGGATGGACCGCGCTGGCGGCCGCTGGCGGCGCTCCTGGGCGGCGCCTGCATCATCGGGCTCTCGGCGATCTTCGTGCGGCTGGCCGACACGGGGGCCGCGGCGGCGGGCTTCTGGCGGCTGGTGTTCGCGACGCCGCTGCTGGCGCTGATGACCGTCAGGACGACGGGCGCGATCGGGCGGCCGCCCAAGATGGCGCTGCTGGCCGGACTGTTCTTCGCCCTGGACCTCGGGTTCTGGCACTACGGGATCCACTACACCTCGGTCGCCAACGCTACGGTGCTGTCGAACCTCACGCCGGTGGTGGTCACCACCTTCGCCTGGATCTTCCTGAAGCAGCGGCCGGGCTGGCTGTTCTCGCTGGCGGTGGCGGCGGCGCTGGGCGGCGCGTGGCTGATGGCGATCGAGAAGGGCGGCGGTCGGCTGGTCAACCAACCGCTCGGCGACGCGCTGTCGGCGGTCACAGCGCTCTGGTACGCCCTCTACTTCCTGGCGATGGCCGAGGGGCGGAAGACGGAGGGCGCCAGCCGGCTGATGCTGTGGGTCAGCATCGTCGGCGCGCCACTGATGCTGGTCGCGGCCCTGTTGCTGGGCGAACCGATCCTACCGGGAAGTCTTGTCGGCTGGGCGGCGTGCCTGGGGCTGGGGCTGATGCACGTCACCGGGCAAGGGTCCATCGCCTGGGCCATGGGCCGGCTGCCGACCTCGACCGCCTCTGTCGTCGTGCTGATCCAGCCGGTGGTCGCGGCCTACCTGGGCTGGCTGCTGTTCGCCGAAGCCATCGGGCCGCTGCAGGCGCTGGGCGCGGTGATCACCCTGGGCGGGGTCATCCTGGCGCAGTGGGCGTCGCGCCAGCGGACACGCTGAGGCCCCAGGCGACCCGCGCCGCCTCGATCCCCGCCAGCTTGGCGTTGAAGGCGGTCCAGTCGTCGCGCTTGTCGATGTCGGCCCAGATGCCCTCGATCTCGTCGATCAGCAGCTCCTCGGGTTCAGCCTGCGCGAAATAGGGATGGGCGAGACGTTCGGGCCGCTCCATCTCGTAGTCGGCAAGCCGCTGGCGGACGTCGGCGAAGGCGGGCGTGGCGTAGAGGTCGGCGCGGGGACCGGCGAGGGCGCGATCCTCGCGGCCGCCGAACCAGTCGAAGAAGAAGGGCTCCCAGCGGAGCTGGTCCGCGCCCTCGGCCATAGCGCCGAAGGCCGCCTGGACCAGCGCGGCGTCCTCGTCGTCGCTGCGGGGCGTGACGCCGAGGCGGCCGAGCATCGCGGCCATGAGCTCGCGTCGATAGGCCGGACCGAAGCCGTTGAGGGCGTCGACCAGTCCGTCGCTCTCGGTCACAAGGCTGAGGCAGCCGGCCAGCTGCTGCAGGTTCCAGAACACCGCCTCGGGCTGGCGGCCAAAGCTGTAGAGGCCGCTCTGGTCGAAGTAGGCGGCGACGAAGTTGGGGTCCGAGCGGGGCAGGAATCGATAGGGGCCGTAGTCGAAGCTCTCGCCGGTGATGTTCATGTTGTCGGTGTTGAGCACGCCGTGGACAAAGCCGGCGGCCATCCAGCGGGCGGTCAGGCGCGCGGCCTTGGCGCACACGGCGGCCAGCAGGGCGGCCGGTCGGTCGGCGGTGTCCGCCAGTTCCGGATAGTAGTTGGCGATGACGTGATCGACGAGGACGCCGACGCGGTCCTCGGCCTGGAAGAAGGCGTGGCGCTGGAACGTGCCGAAGCGGACGTGGCTGTGCGACAGGCGGACCAGGACGGCGGAGCGCGTGGGGCTGGGCTCGTCGCCGCGCTGCAGCGCCTCGCCGGTCTCAACGAGAGAGAAGGAGCGCGAGGTCGGCACGCCCAGGGCCTCCAGCATGGCGGTGGCCAGGACCTCGCGGACCCCGCCCTTCAAGGTCAGGCGGCCATCGCCGGATCGCGACCAGGGCGTCTGGCCCGAGCCCTTGGTCCCCAGGTCGAGCAGCCGATCAGTCCCCTGCTCGCGCAGCTGGGCGAAAAGGAAGCCGCGGCCGTCGCCGAGGTCGGGATTGTAGGTGCGGAACTGGTGGCCATGATAGCGCATGGCCAGCGGCGGATCGATGTTGTTCGGCAGCGGCTGGAAGCGGCCGAGGTGGGCGACC
>JAIXTR010000555.1 GCA_027483845.1 Caulobacteraceae bacterium
CGTGGCCCGCGTTGTCGGCCAGCAGAACCCGCAGGCCTGGGCGGGCCAGCGCCGCCTCGGTGATCCGCAGACCCGCCGTTGTGCGGACGCAGAGGCCCTCGTCGGCCAGCTCGGCGATGTGACGGCGGACCGTCTCTGGCGACAGCCGCAACGCCTGGGCGATGGCGCGCACCGATAGGGCCCCCGAGCCGCCCACCGACCGCTCGCTGTCGTCCAGGGCGGCGGCCAGCAGGGCCGCTATCGTCAGCGCCGAGATGACGTTCCCGGCTTCGCGCATCAGGCCTTCGCAGGCGCGCAGGATGTAGTCGCTCAGCAGTCGGGCCGCCGCGCGCACCGGCACCGCGGAAGTGTCGTAGGCCGGCGGCGGAAGCGCCTCGACCAGATCGGCTGCCTTAAGCTCCAGATAGAACCGGCGCAGGCGGTCATGCGCCTGCATCACGGACTGCACATAGGTCGCCGAGGTCAGGAACGCCGCGGGCACCACCACCCCTTCAGGCGACAGCACACACACCTGCGCAGCGGCGAGGCGGCGGATGCGACGGCGCACCGTCTCGAACGGCAAGCCTAGCGAGGCGGCGATGGCGTTGATGCTGACGGGTCGGCGCGCGTCGTCCGGGGCCGGCGCATCCAGCCGTCCATAGCGCGCCCGCGCCTCGGGATCGCGGGTCAGCGGGGCGATGTTCGCCTGGTTGACGGCCAGGACCAGCAGAGCGTCCAGGGGATCCAGTTCGCCGATGCCTGTCGCCATCTCGTCGCGCAGGAACGCGAAGGACAGTCCCGCCAGCACCCGGTCACGTCGGATCATTGGCTCGGAGATACTGTCGAGGACCGGACTCACGGCGCACATCAAAGCGGCGCCGGCTGTGAAATTCAATCCTGACGCGATGTCGCGACAGTGTTCTCGGGCGCGGCGCGAGCCGAGCCCGTCATCCGGAATGTCGCCCAGGCGCCCACAAGCGCCAGAGGGGCGACCGCTACGAACACCCAGACGGAGGCCCCGCGCGCACTGGCGTCGGTCAGTCCGGCCGAGAACCCCACCAGGTTCGCCGCGACGCCCGAGATGGCCGCCCCGACCGCGGCGCCGGTCTGCCGCACGGCCATGATCGCCGACGAGCCGATGGCGCGGTCCTCGTCCGACAGCGCGCCCAGCAGACGGCGGCTCATGAACGCCCAGGAGAAGCCGAAAGCCGCCCCCAGCAGCGATGCGCCAGCCATCACCCAGGCGATGTGGCCGTCGGCCAGGGTCAGGGCCAGGATCGCCAGGCTGGCCACCAGCATCACGGCGCCGATCCGGGTCCAGCGGGTGTCCCAGAGGCCGGTGACGCCCGCCACCGCCATGCCCGCGACAGTCCAGGCCAGCGACTCCACCCCGATGGCGTAGCCCGCGACCAGGGGCGAGTACCCGCGCAGGTGCTGCAGGATCGGCGGCCCGTAGATCGAAAAACCCATGGACGCCGCGGTCATGGCGAACATGGCCAGGTAGCCCGAGCCGCAGATTGTCGACAGGTCGCCCGCCCGATGTGGCAGCAGGCGCACGCGGGCTCGCCCATCGATCCAGACCACCGCACCCAGGACAGCCAGCCCCAGAAGCACCAGGCCGATTGAACCCGTCGGCGTCGCCATCAGGTCCGCCAGGGCGATGGAGGCCACGGCGGCGCCCAGGACCGCCAGCTGAAGGACGGGAATGCCAGGCCCGCCGGGGGCCTTCGCCGCGCCGCCCAGCAGCCATAGCGACGCCAGGCTGAAGACCGCGGCCTGACCGGCGAACAACCAGAAGACATCACGCCAGTGGCCCGCTTCGACCACCACGCCCCCGAACAGCGGGCCCAGGACGGTGGCGATGCCCCAGATGAAGGTCACAGAGGCGAAAACGCGCGCCAGATGCCGCTCGGGGAACAGCATGGCGATCGCGACCATGGCGAAGCCGGAGATCCAGCCGCTCCCCAGGCCCTGCACGACGCGGCCGGCCAGGAAGGTCCCGACGTCCGGCGCCGCGGCGCTCATCACGCATCCGAGGACCATGATCAGACCGGCCAGGGCCGTGGCGGAGCGCAGGCCGAAGATTTCGGACAGGCGACCGGAACTGGCCCCCGCCATGATCGCGCCGACGAAGAAGCCCGCCGTCGCCCACGAGAAGTAGGCGTAGCCGCCCAGGTCCGCCCCGACGCTGGGCAGGATGGTCGCCGTCACCAGGCTGTCGGCGGCGTTGAGCCACACGCCCAGGCAGATCAGGGCGAAGCGCGGCAGCCGCCCCTCGCCCATCAGGTCCGCCCAGGTGTTCCGGTCATCTGGCGCGACGGTGGTCATGGGGCGCGAGATAGTCCGGCCCGCCCCTCGCGCCAACCCTCACCGCTTGGCCGCAGCCCCTGGAATCTGCGGGGCGAAGCCCGGCTGCCAGTGGTTGGCGGTGCCGGACGTCACGTACCAGCTGATCAGCAGGGCGCAGATCAGCGCGCCCGGCACGTAGGAGTTGGTCCGCCGGTAGGTCCAGGCGCCGATGATCCCGATGACTCCAAGCAACGGCACGAACTGGATCGCCACGATCACGTTGAGCGGCTCGGTCGGCGTGGCCAGCAGGCCGGTGGAGAACAGGGTGGCATACTCGCGGATCACCAGCACCGCGAAGCCCAGGGCCATGGCGATCTTGCCCCAGGCCAGGGCGGCCAGCAGCCCCTCGCCCTTGACCGGGATGCTGGCGGCGAACGCCCGCATCGCCACCAGGAAGAAGACGCTCCACAGGACCAGATAACCGGGCAGTTGCATCGCCCGCGTGGCGTCCAGTGGCTTCAGCCCGAGGACCCAGAAGCGGTAGTCCACCTTGAAGAGGTGGTCGACCAGGGCCAGCGAGCCGTAGGCCACGGCCATGGTCACCACCGCCACCGCGATGGAGAGGCCCCAGCGGGTGGTGAAGGCCGCCTTGCGACGCACGACCAGGCCAATCACCAGGGTCAGGACAGCCGTGCCCAGAGCCCAGACCAGCAGCTGGTTCTGAATCCACTGCGGGAATGGCGCCATCGGGAAGAACACCTGCCCCACCTTCATTAGCGGGAAGTAGGTCAGGGCCGGCAGGGCCGCCGTGATCGCCAGCGACAGCCACCAGCCGCCATTGCGGCGCGCTGTCAGCGGCTGGGCGGGCTGGCTCAGCCGGGCGAAGGCGGGCAGCCCCAGCAACAGATC
>JAIXTR010000258.1 GCA_027483845.1 Caulobacteraceae bacterium
AAGCCGCCGACGCAAAGGCTCCCGAAGGGTTACCCTGCCGCTCTGACCGCCGCGCGGGCGACTTCCGAGACGATCCGGTCACGTCCCGCCGCGTCCAAAGTCGATCCCGAGAGGAAAACGGCCAGGGCGTACGACCGGCGATCGGCCAGGGTGAAGATGCCGACGTCGTTGTGCGCGACGCTGATTCCCTGGTCGACGCCGGAGGTCCCTGGACGGTGCGACACCACCGCGCCGGGGGGCAGGCCGGCCGCGATCCGCGCGGCGCCGCGGGTGGTTCGCTGCATCAACTGCATCAGGCGCGTGGTGGCGGTGGCCGAGACCAGTTCGCGCCGATCGAGCATCTGCAGAAACTCGAGCATGCCCCGCGGGGTCGCCGTGTCGCGCGGATCGATCATGTACGCGCGCATCGCGGCGAGCCGAACCGCGGGCGGGACCGCGTTTCGCGCTGCCTGGAAGCCATCGCCGCGCAGCCAGGCCGACCGGAACGAGGGCATGCCGTAGATTTCCGGCTGCAACTCGCGCTCGTAGCGATCGACGCGAACGTCGGGCACCTGGCGGGAGGTGAGCCAGGCGGTGACCGCGCCCGGACCGCCGATCCGCTTCATCAGCACGTCGGCCGCGGTGTTGTCGCTATCGACGACCATGGCCTCGAAGAGGCTGTCGAGGGCGTAGTCGCGCGAGGCCGGCCAAGCGTCAGCGATGGGGGAGTGGGCCGGTGACAGCTGATCCTCCCGCAGGACAAAGCGCTCGTCGAACCGCGCCCGGCCGGCGTCGATCTCCGCCAGGACGGCTGTCGCCAGGGGCAGCTTGAAGACGCTCTGCATCGGGAATCGGCGTTCGCCGTTGGTCAGAAAGGTTTCGCCGCTCTCCAGGTTGAGCAGCCCCACGCCGAGCGCGCCGGGGCGCGCCGCCGCGGCGATGCCGGCGACAGCCTGTTTGAGGCCTTCGATGTCGATCTTCGGCGTCGTCGAAATCGTCATCGGCATCTTGGGCTCGCAGGCCGCCAGCAGGCCGGCGGGCGCTGCGGCGACCACGGCGCGACGGTCAAGGGTTGCCTTCCGGCGAGCGGGCTCTTCTAAACGCGACATGGCCGAAGCCTCCCCTAACGCACCTGTCATTATCCTGAACGCGCCGCAGATGGCCGAGAACATCGGCGCGGTGGCGCGCGTCATGGCCAACTTCGGCCTGGCGGATCTGCGCCTGGTCAATCCACGCGACGGCTGGCCCCAGGAGCGCGCCTGGGCCCTGGCCTCCGGGGCGGAATGGCCTCTGAACGCCGCGCGGGTCCATGACACGGTGGCCGACGCCATCGCCGACCTGAACCTGGTGTTTGCAACGACCGCCAGGCCCCGCGAGTTGCAGCTTCCGGTGCTGACGCCGCGCGCCGGGGCGACGGAACTCTCGCAGGCGGCGGCGCGGGGCGATCGGGTCGGCCTATTGTTCGGCGGCGAGCGGGCCGGTCTGGAGACCGCCGACATCGCGCTGTGCCAAGCGGTGGTGACCATTCCAATCGATCCGCGCTTCCGGTCGCTCAACCTGGCTCAGGCGGTGGCGATCAACGCCTACGAGTGGCGCACGACCGTGCTGGACGCCCCGCCGCCGATCTTCCGCGAGCTGTCCCCGCCGGCCGATGGTGCGGCGATGCTGGGGCTATTCGAGCATTTCGAGCGCGAGCTGGACGCCGCCGGCTTCTTCCATCCGCCCGACAAGCGGCCATCGATGGTCCAGAACCTGCGCTCGGCCCTCGGCAAGGCGCGGATGTCGGAGCAGGAGGTGCGCACCTTCCGCGGCGTGGTCACTGCGCTCTCCAAGGGCCGGGGCCGCGTGCTGGCCAAGCTCGCCAAGCAGAAGGCGGAGCGGGGGGATGTCGAATGACCCTGGCGGCCCTGCTGGAGGGCCTGCCGATCCCGATCATCCAGGCGCCGATGGTCGGAGCGACGCTGGATGAGATCGTCGTGGCGGTCAGCGAGGCCGGCGGGATGGGCACTCTGGCGGCTGGCGGATTGCCGCCAGCGGATATCGGCCCCGCGATCGCGGCGATCCGCAGCCGGACCTCGGCGCCGTTCGGCGTGAACCTGCTGATGGCGCCCAAGGCCGACCCTGCCGTGGGGGAGGTGGACGCGGCGCTCGCACGCTTGGCCCCCTGGTATGCGGAGGCGGGCGCGCCGCTGCCGGAAGCACCCAACCAGTTCGCGCCCGACTTCGAGGCGCAGTTCGAAGCCCTGGTGGCCGCCGCGCCCCCGATGGCCTCCTTCACCTTCGCGGTGCTGCCGTCGGCCCAGGTGAAACGTCTGCAGGCCGCCGGGACCTACGTGGTCGGCACGGCCACGACCGTGGCGGAGGCGCGAGCCTGGGCGGAGGCGGGCGCCGACGGAATCTGCGCCCAGGGTTTCGAAGCGGGCGGCCACCGCGGCCACTTCCTTGGCGATATCGAGGACAGCCTCGTGGGGACGATGGCGCTGGTCGCCACGATCCGCGCCGCTGTCCCCCTGCCGGTGATCGCCGCGGGTGGGATCATGGACGGGCGTGGCGTCGCGGCCAGCCTGGCGCTGGGCGCCGCCGCGGTCCAGATGGGCACCGCCTTCCTGCTGGCGGACGAGGCGACGACCTCCCGGCCTTGGCGCCGGGCTGCGCAGGCCGCAACCGACGATCCGACCCGACTGACAAGGGCCTTCACAGGCCGCTACGCCCGCGGAATCGAGAACAGGTTCATGCGTCTGATGCATGGGGTGCAGGACGCCGTCCCCGCCTATCCTGTGCAAAACCGGCTGACCCAGCCGCTGCGCGCCGCCGCCGCCAAGGCCGACGATCCGGAGCTGCTTTCGCTCTGGGCCGGCCAGGCGGTGCGGTTGGCCAGACCGGGTCGGGCGGCGGACATGATCCGGGCGTGGTGGGCCGAGGCGGCGGAGGTCGCTGAGGCGCTCCGGGTCCGGACCCGGCGAGGACAGGAGACCGAGTGAGCGATCTGCGGACGGCGGCGAGGGACGCCTTCATCTACACCCTGCCGCTGATCGAGCTGGCGACCACGCGGCAGCGGGGGCAGGCTGTCGGGCACCGGATGGGCGTCTTCGCCCACGTGCGGCATCTGGCGAACCACAAGCACCGGGCCGTCACGACGCCCAATACGGACACGCTCTATTCCACGGCCCAGATCGACCTGTCGGCCGGGCCGGTGACCATCAGCCTACCGGCGGCGGGCGAGCGCTACCTCTCGCTGGCGCTGATGGACGCCTACACCAACAACTTCGCCATCCTGGGGACGCGCACCACGGGGCCGGACGGGGGCACATTCCGGTTGGTCGGTCCGCGCGACGCGGCTGAGGGCTGGAACGTGGTGCGCGCGCCCACCGACCACGTCTGGGCCCTGGCCCGCGTCCTGGTGGAGAGCCCGGAGGACTTGGAGGCGGCGCGGGAGGTGCAGGCCGGGATCTCGTTGCAGGGGCCGGCGTGCGACATGCCGGGACCCTACGCCCCCCGGAGCGCCGGCTGGGCCGAGTACTTCACGGCGGCCGCCGCGCTGATCACGGCCAACCCGCCGCCGGTCACCGACTTGGCGCTGCTGCGCACCCTTGCGCCGCTGGGCCTGCCGGACGGCTTCGATCCGGCGCGGTTCTCGCCCGTGGAGGTCGCCGAGATCGAGGCGGGCCTGGCGGAGGGGCGCAAGGCGGTGCGGGGCGGCGGCGGGCTGGCCGGCACGGAATTCATCCAGGGCTGGTCCTATCCCAGCTCACGGCTGGGGGATTTCGCGCAGGACTATCTTCTGCGGGGCGCTGTGGCCCTTGGGGGACTGGCCGCACTTCCCCCCGCCGAGGCCATGTACCTGCAGGCCGAGGGGCCGCTGCCGCGCAAGCTGTTCGATGGGGCGCAGGCATGGCGGTTGCACTTCCCGGCGGATGCGCCCCTGCCGGTCAATTCGTTCTGGTCGCTCAGCCTCTATGAGGCCACCGACGACGGACAGTTCTTCTTCTGGGATAACCCCCTGAACCGCTACGCCATCGGCGACCGGACGCCCGGCCTCAAGGCGAACGATGACGGCTCGCTCGACATCTGGATCGGACACGACCATCCGGGCCCGGAGCGTGAGGGCAATTGGCTGCCTGCTCCCGCTGCGCCCTTCGCACTGTTCATGCGCGCCTACCTGCCCAAGCCGGAGTTGCTTGAGGGCTATTACCGTATGCCTCCGCTCCAGGTTGCCTGAGGCGCCCCCGACCGTCACGGTGCCGCGGCAATCGGGAGGCGTATTCGGGTGAACAGGCGTGGGGTTCTGGCGGCGATGGCCGCGATCGGCATGATTCCGGCGGCGCGGGCCATGGCCGCGGCCGGCGACCTGACCGCCGCGGCCCGGGAAGCGTGGCTCTATGGCCTGCCTTGGATCGAGATGGCGGCGGCCCGGGCGCGGATGCTGGGCGGCAAGGGCGGGCAGCCTGCGGGCCTGAACAGCTTCGGCCACGCGCGCAATCTGGTGGACGCCAGCGGGCGAACCATCAC
>JAIXTR010000149.1 GCA_027483845.1 Caulobacteraceae bacterium
ATGATCACCAAGGCGGGCCTGGACGAGAACGCCCAGATGTACCTGGGCGGCCTGGATGCGCGCGACCCGCTGGCCTCGCCTGTGTTCGGCGACTTCGCCGGGGTGTCGCCGGTATTGATCCAGACCGGCTCCGAGGAGGCGTTGCTGAGCGACAGCATCACCATGGCCGACGTCCTTGGCCACGCGCGCGTCGATGTGCGCCTCGAGATCTGGCCCGAGATGATCCACGTCTTCCACGCCTGGGGCGGGGGCCTTCAGGCGGCGCGGCGGGCCATCAAGCTCGCGGGGGACTGGATGGAGGCGCGGTTCGGCGCGTGATCCGCTTGGCCCTGCTGGCGCTCGCGCTGTTGGCCAGTCCGGCGGCCGCCCAGCCCCTCGTGCTATGGGCCTGGGAGCGGCCTGAGGACCTCCGGTTCGCCGGGCGCAGCGCGGAGGTGGCGGTGAAGACCGGGTTCATCGAACTGTCCGGCGAGCGTCTGATCGTGCGCGGCCGCCGCTTCCCGCTGGAGGCGGCGCCGGGACAGGTGACCACGACGGTGGTGCATGTGCAGATCGATCCGCGCCGTCCGCTGGTCTGGACGCCTGAGCGCGAGGCCCAGGTGGCCGCGGCGGTGCTGCGGCTGGGACGGCGGCCGGGCGTGGGTCGCCTGCAGGTCGATTTCGAGGTGCGCGGCTCCCAGCGCGACGTCCTACTTGGCGTGCTGCGCCGTGTGCGCGCAGGCTTGCCGCCGGGCGTCCTGCTCTCGATGACGGCGTTGGCGTCCTGGTGCGAAACCGAGACCTGGTTGAGCGAGGCGCCGGTGGACGAGATCGTCCCCATGCTGTTCCGGATGGGGCCGGGTGGGGAGGCGCTGAAGGCCAGGCTGGCGGCCGGCGGCGATTTCGCCCATCCAGGATGCCGCAAGGCGCTGGCGGTGTCGGTCGATACCCCGCTGTTGCGCGCCCCCGCCGGCCGGCGGCTCTACCTGTTCAATCCCCGCAGCTGGACGGCCGCCAGCTTCGAGCAGACGAGACGCAGGGTGGCGGCATGGCCGGGCGGTTGACGAGGATCCTGGCGGCCGGTGTGGCCGCGTGCCTGCTGACCGCGGGCGGCGCGCAGGCGTCGGGGCCGGGATCGCTCTCGCCCTGGTACATCGATCGCTTCGGCGGTGACGCGTCGGACCTGGCGCGGCTCTACGATGGACGCTTGGGCATCGTCATGGCTCGCGCCCCGCGACCGCAGCTCTATATCGCTTGGCGGCTGCTGCATGGGCAGCGGGTCGGGCCTGCGGCAGGCGCCGCGCTCGCCATTCCCTGCTGCGATCCGCCCTGGCGCTGGCGCTACGATATCTCTCGCGAGAACGTCGGCGTCGACGGGTGGTTGAAGGCGCGCAAGCTGATTCCGGGCGCGGCGAACATCGACTATCTCACCACGGAGCGGGAAGGGGCCAACTACACCACGGTCGCCAACTGCTTCGACGAGGCCTTCGACACGGCGGCGGCGACGCTGAAGGACCGGGCGGCCAAGTATGGTGCGGACTCGCCTGAGGTGAAGGCCTGGCTGGCCATGCAGGACGCGGTCTTCGACGCCTGCCACGCCACGGACGTGACCCTGCCGCCGCCGATGGCCAATCCGCCCGCCTGGCTGAAAGCGGACCGTGCCTATCAGGAGGCCGCCTTCAAACTCTATGCGGGGCAGAACCTGGATGCCGCGATCGCCTTCGAGGCGATCGGCAAGGACAAGGGCTCGCCGTGGCGGCCGCTGGGTCCGTACCTGCGGGCGCGGTCTATGGTGCGGGCGGCCCAGGTCGAGAAGATCGGCGAAGCCTTCGTTGGCGCCCGGCGGGCGTTGGACGCCCTGGCCAAGGCTCCGGCCGGCACCTTCGGCCAGGGTGAGGTGCGCAAGATGCGCCGCTTCCTGGACTTCCGCGACCGGCCCAAGCAGCTGATCGCCGACCTCGACCGGGAGCTCGGCCTGCGGGACCCGCCAGCCGACATCGCGGTCAGCTTCCGCGACTACGCCACGCTTTCCGACAATGGCGTCGGCAAGCCTGAGTCCCTGGATTGGATCGACACGATCCGGGCCCAGCCGACCCGTGAGGCGCTCGCCGCCGCCGAGGCGGCCGGCGACAGCAGCGACGCCGGGCTTCAGGCCAGGACCCGGCGCGAGGCCCTCAGCCATGCCCGAGACCGCTGGGGGACGACGCGCGACCCCGCCTGGCTGATCGCCGCCCTTGCGATCGTCGATCCGGACGCCCGGGGCGCCAAAGATCTCGCCGCAGCCGCGGGCGCCATCCCGACAGACAGCCCCGCCTGGCTCACCGCGCAGTATCACCTGACCCGATTGACCCTGAGCACCGGCGATCCGGGCGAGGCGCGCAAGCGGCTGGACGCGCTGCTGGCCCGGCCGGACCTGTCGGTGACCGACCGAAACCTGTTCCTGGCGCAGCGGGCGCAGGTCGCCGAGACCGCTGGCGCGTTCGCCCGTCTGGCGCTGCGTCGGCGGCTCTGCGCCGACACCGAGGCGAAGGCCGGGTGCGTGCGCGGCTTCTGGCAGTCCGATTCCATCCAGCCGGCCGGCGTCTACGATCTGGAGGGTTACGAGGGCTCGCAGGGCTTTGGCGAGGACGCCCGGGCGGTGATCGATCGGTTGCCGCTGGCGTCACGGCTGGCGCTGGGCCGCGACCCGCAGATCCCGGCCAAGCTGCGGATGGATGTCGCCTTGACCAATTTCGCCCGCGCGGTGGCGCTGGGGGACGACGCCGCCGTGGACGGCCTGACGACCGACCTGGAGACGCTGCTGCCACAACTGGCGGCCGAATGGCGGGCGATCCGGGCGGCGCCCGCCGGGCCGCAGAAGCGGTTCGCGCAGTTCTTCGTGCTGGCCAAGATTCCCGGCCTGCGCACCGACCTGGTCGACTACATCCGGCCGGAGGGGACGGTGGCGCAGTTTCAGCAGCCGTGGATCAAGTGGGTGCTGGTTCCCAAGGGCCGGCCGGTGAAGCCCGAGCTGCCGCATCTGGCGCGTTACCAGCAGCTGGGGACCGCACCCTCGGAGGCGGATCCCGAAAACCGGACCGACCTGACCTGTCTGGGCGACTGCGGGGCCGGCGCCTCGCCTCTGCGGCTGCCCGACTTCGCGACGGCGTGTGCGGCGCAGGCGATGCGCGAGCGCGGCTACTTCGTCCCCAACCGCCCCGCTTACGGCGAGGATCCGGCGCCCCTGCCGCCCGGCGCGGTCGTGGTCTGGGATGAGATGCTGGCCTTCGCGCGCGCCAACCCGCGCCATCCCCAGGTTCCCGAGGCGCTCTACTGGATCATCCGCGCCGGGCGCTGGGGCGGCAGCCATGAACACTCCGGCCGCCGCGCGTTCGAGCTGCTGCACAAGGCCTACCCCGACAGCTCGTGGGCCAAGCGGTCGCCGTACTTCTACGATTGACCCTCCTGCAACTGGTGCGATCTCGCGGTTGCAATCCCCGCGTGTCCCGGGCGAAGGTTCAGCGGGGGGCTTCGGTATGAGATTCGTGACATGTGCGTACGTCGGCGTCGCCGCGGCGCTTGCGGCAGCGTCGCCCGCCCAGGCGGCCTGCGAATACGGGCGCGTGGCCGAGTTGCCGGTCACCATGCGGGGCCTGCGACCGACCATCGTCACGAAGATCAACGGCCAGGACGCCGTCTTCATCGTCGATACCGGCGCCTTTTTCAGCATGATCTCGGAAGACGCGGCGAAGACGTTCGGAATGAAGCCGTCGATGGGGCCGGCCGGCCTGCGCATTCGCGGCATCGGTGGGAGCGAGGCGGCGGCGCAGGTGGCCCGCGCACAGGAGTTCGTCTTTGCTGGGCGGCCCTACAAGAGCGTGGAGTTCCTGGTCGGTGGGCGGCTGGGCGACAACGGAACCGTCGGGCTGCTGGGACAGAATATCCTGGGGGCGATGGATGTCGAATACGACTTGGCGAACGGTTACCTTCGTTTCTTCCAGGCCAAGGGCTGCGACAAGGCCAACCTCGCCTACTGGTCGGCGGGGAAAGCGGTGTCGCGGCTGCCGCTCAAGGGCGGCGAGGGGCCGGTGCTCACCAAGGTGACGACCCCCGCCAAGATCGATGGCCGCCAGATCAACGTCCATTGGGACTCCGGCGCTTCGCTCTCCGTTCTCAGCCGCCCGGCGGCGGCGCGGGCGGGTATCACGGCGAATTCCGATAGCGTGGTCGCAGGCGGCATCAGCTACGGGATTTTTGGGCGCGGTCTGGAGACGTCGCTGGCGCCGTTCGGCACGTTCGAAATCGGGGACGAGACCATCACCAACACCCGCCTGCGGGTGGCGGATATCGAGTTGCAGGGCGGCGACATGCTGCTCGGCGCCGACTTTTTCCTTTCGCATCGCATCCTGGTGTCGCGGAGCCAGAACAAGATCTACTTCACCTATAACGGCGGGCCGGTGTTCCGCCTGGACCGGGAGGCGCGTCAGGTGCAGGCCGCCGTCGCGCCCGAGGAATCGGGCTCCCTGAAGGATCCGGGGCCGAAGACCGCCGGTGAGTTCAGCCTGCGCGGCTCGGCCTCGCTCGCGCGCCGGGATATCGCGGCGGCCATCGCAGACTTCAGCAAGGCCATCGCGCTCGAGCCGGGTGAGCCGCGGTTCTACAAGGAGCGGGCAATGGCGCGGCTAGCCACGGGCCAGCCGCTGCCGGCGATGAGCGATCTGGCCGAGGTGCTGAAGCGCAAACCGGGCGATGTCGACGCGCTGATCGCGCGCGGTGCGCTCCATCTATCGGTTAAGGAGGACGCGAAGGCGCGCGCCGATTTCGACGCCGCACGCCGACAGGCGCCTAACGACCACCAGATTGTCCTGCGGATCGCCGGCGTCTACAGCGCCCATGACGCGTTTGAGCCGGCCCTGCAGGAGTACGACCGCTGGCTGGCGGCCCGGCCGAACGACCCGGAAGTCGCCGGTGTCTTGAACGAGCGTTGCTGGTTGCGCGCCCGCCTGGGCAAGCAGTTGGAGGCTGCGCTGGCGGACTGCGACCTGGCCCTGAAGCGCGGCGGGAAGAACTCGGCCTTCATGGACAGCCGCGGCCTGGTCCTCCTTCGCCTGGGCCGGTTCGGCGAGGCCATCCGCCAGTACGATGCCGCCATCAAGGCGCAACCGAAGCACGCATGGTCGCTGTACGGTCGGGGGCTGGCCAAGCTGCGGGCAGGCGATAAGGCGGGAGGCGACGCCGACATCGCCGCAGCCCTGGCGATCGACCGCGGGGTCGCTGACGAGGCCAGGCGGATGGGGCTGACCACCGATGATCCGCGCGTCAACGCCGGCTGACGCCGATGTGGGCTTGTGAAGTCGCCGCGCCTGGGTGAGGGTTCATCCGTCAAGATCGCCGTCAAGGCGACAAAACGGGAGGCTCAGATGCAGAAATCCACCAAGGCTCGGGCGGGCGTACGCGTGCCGCCGGAACTCATGAACATCGTCGGCACCTCCGGCGCGATCCTGGCCGTGGTCGCCACCGGCTCGGCGGTGACCGCCGCCTTGCCCGATCCGAACGTCTGGCAGTTCGCGGGGGCCTATCTTGCCCCCGCCGCCCTGGCTTTCGCGGCCTATTGGTGGATCGCTCAGAAGTTGTGAGCCGCTACTTCAGCGGCTCGTAGATCCGGGTCAGCAGGTCGGGCTTGCCCTCGATCCGCTCCAGCCGCGGGTAGCGCAGGCCGCCGCGGTAGTCGATGACCTGGACCTTGAAGTGGTCGCCGTCCTTGACGATCAGGGTGATCGGCGCCGCGCCGGACTTGGCCGCCGTGATGGCCTCCTTCAGGCGGTCGGTGTCGTAGGCGATACCGTTCACCGCCAGAATCCGGTCGCCCACCGTCAGCCCCGCCTTGAACGCCGGGCTGTCCCACAGGACGCCCGTGATCGTCGCCTCGCGGTTCAGGACCAAGCCCAGCGAATAGGTCAGGTCCACGTTCTTGCGGCTGGCCTCATTGTCCTTCCAGTAGTCGGTCGGCTTGTCCGTATAGACCAGCTTGTAGCCGCCGCGGGCCAGGCCATCGAGCGGGTAGGCCGGCGCCACCTTGCGGGCCTTGGTGTCGAGGAACGTCGCCCAGTCGTAGGGCAGGACCGTGTTCAGCGTCTTGACCACGTCCTCGAAGGTGTAGGTGAGCGGCTGCTTCCAGTCGCCGTCGTTCACCCCGAAGAAGGCGCGGCCGAAGTCGTCGAGCGACTTCTTGCCCCCGGTCTTCTCCCGGATGAGCGTATCGGCGTCGAGCCAGATGAGCTGGCCCTCCGAGTAGTAGTCTTCGCTGCGCTGCCAGCTGGTCCAGGGCTGCGGGCGGCGCTGGGCGATGATCGGATCGTTGGTGGTGTCCTCGACCGTGCGCCACGACCGGCCGGGCCGGCCCTCGCTATAGGTCGCCGCGGTCATGGCCAGCGCGTCCAGCGTCTGTTGCTTGGTGACCAGGCCCGAGCGGGCTCCCAGGACGAAGCCCCAGTATTGGTCCTGCCCCTCGTAGACCCACAGCAGGCTGTCGCGCATGGGGGTGTTGTAGTTCGGCGTCCACAGGTCGGCCGGCCGCCGGTACTTGCCATCCCAGGAGTGGTTATACTCGTGCGGCAGCAGGTTGCGGGACGGCGCCTTCTTCGACCACTCGGTGAAGTATTCCGGCGTCGTGCCGTTCTCGCTGGACCGCTGGTGCTCCAGGCCGATGCCGCCCATCCGGTCCGTCAGGGCCAGCAGGAAGTCGTAGTGGTCGTAGTGGCGCGCGCCGTAGAGCTTGTCAGCCTGGCGCACCAGCTCGCGGTGCAGTTCGATCTGCTCCGGCGTCGCCTCCAGCAGCTCCGGCCGATCGGCGAAGATGTTCAGACGCACCGGCGACTTGCCGCTGGTGTCCAGGTCGTAGCGCTTGAAGTAGCGCCCGGCGAACATCGGCGAGTCCACGAAGGTGTCGAAGTCCACGGCCTTGAACCGGGTCCAGCCCTTGTCGACGCCTGCCGTCTCCAGCGCCGTGCCGTAGCTCCAGCCCTCGGGCAACTTGATCGCCGCGTCGATGTTGATCCGCCGGGTGAAGTAGCCCGCCGGATAGAGCGCCAGGCTCAGCCACTGGGCGTTCAACATCTCGGGTGTCATCACCACCCGGCCCTGGTCGCCGGCCGTGGGCGACAGGTACTGGAACTCGATCTCCAGCGCCTTGGCGTCGGCGGGCGGGGTCACGTGGAAGGCGAACACCTGCACCGGGTCGCGGGTCCAGGGCACGACCTTTCCGTCCGCCTTGATCACCAAACCGGCGACATTGAAGATCGGGTTGCGCGGCGAGTGCCCGCCGGGCGCCCACTGCGGATAGAGCAGGGTGACCGGGCCGCCGCCAGCGACGATCGGGATCGTCTGGCGAATGTTGAAGATGCGCCGCTCGACGTCGGTGGCGTCCACCTCCAGCTTCAGCGTCCCCGCCGGATAGGCCACGTCCCGCGGCGTGGCGATCGGGGCCGGCATCGGCAGGGGCTGCGGTCCGGCGGAGGGCTCGGCGGCGGCGGGGGCGGCCATGACGATGGCGGCGGCGAAGGCGAACAGTGCTGACTTCAAGGGACAGGGACCCGAATGGCGTGTGGCGACCACATTAGGACCGGCGCGGCGCGGGGCTCAACAGAAGCCGGCGGAACGGCGCTCCGAAACGAAAAGGGCCGCGGATCTCTCCGCGGCCCCGGCTCGTCAGCTCTCGCCGACTAGCACTTGTAGTACATGTCGAATTCGACCGGGTGCGGGTGAAGGGCGAGGCGCATGACCTCTTCCATCTTCAGCTCGATGTAGGCGTCGATGAAGTCGTCGGTCATGACGCCGCCGGCCTTGAGGAAGGCGCGGTCCTTGTCGAGGTTTTCCAGCGCTTCCTTCAGCGAGCCGCAGACCTCGGGGATCTTCTTCTGTTCGCGCGGAGGCAGGTCGTAGAGGTTCTTGTCGGCCGGCGCGCCCGGGTCGATCTGGTTGATGATGCCGTCGATGCCGGCCATCAGCAGGGCGGTGAAGGTCAGATAGGGGTTGCCCATCGGGTCGGGGAAGCGGGCTTCCAGACGCTTGCCCTTCGGGCTGTCCACGTGCGGGATGCGGATCGAGGCCGAGCGGTTGCGGGCCGAGTAGGCCAGCTTCACCGGGGCTTCGTAGCCGGGCACCGGGCGCTTGTACGAGTTCGTCGTCGAGTTCGAGAACGCGTTGATCGCCTTGGCGTGCTTGATGATGCCGCCGATGTACCAAAGGCACATCTGGCTGAGGCCCGCGTACTTGTCGCCGGCGAAGAGCGGCTTGCCGTCGCCCCAGATCGACTGGTGGACGTGCATGCCCGAGCCGTTGTCGCCGAACATCGGCTTGGCCATGAAGGTAGCCGTCTTGCCGTAGGCGTGGGCGACGTTGTGGATCACGTACTTGTAGAGCTGCAGGCGGTCGGCCATGACGATCATGGTGTCGAACTTCAGGCCCAGCTCATGCTGCGCGGGCGCCACCTCGTGGTGGTGCTTTTCCGGCTTCATGCCCAGCTCGCCCATGACGGCCAGCATCTCGCCACGCAGGTCCTGGGCGCTGTCCACCGGGTTCACTGGGAAGTAGCCGCCCTTCGGGCCCGGGCGGTGGCCCATGTTGCCTTCGGGGTAGGAGGTCTTCGAGTTGATCGGCAGCTCGCGGTCGTCATACGAGTAGCTGGTGTCGTTCGGGGCCGTGGACCACTTCACGTCGTCGAAGAGGAAGAACTCGGCTTCCGGGCCGAAGAACACGGTGTCGCCGATGCCCGACGACTTCACGAAGTTCAGCGCCGCCTTGGCGATCGAGCGCGGGTCGCGCTCATAGGGGGTGCCGGTGTCCGGGTTCACCACGTCGCAGAACAGCGCCAGCGTCGTCTGCTGGTAGAACGGGTCGATGATCGCCGAGTCCAGGTCCGGACGCAGCTTCATGTCGCTCTCGTTGATGGCCTTCCAGCCGGCGATCGAGGAGCCGTCGAACATGGTCCCGTCGGTGAGGAAGTCCTCGTCGACCAGGTCGATGTCGAAGGTCACGTGCTGCATCTTCCCGCGGATGTCGGTGAAGCGCACGTCGACGTACTTGACGTCCTTTTCCTTGATCAGGTTCTGGATGTCTTTGGCGGAAGCCATGGCGATAATCCCCTTCTTGAAGCGCGTAGGTGTGGTTGTCAGATGGCGATCGTTCCGGTCTCGCCGGTGCGGATCCGCACCACGTCGAGAACCTCGGAAATGAAGATCTTGCCGTCGCCGATGCGGCCCGTACGGGCCGCCGTCGAGATCGCCTCGAGCGCGCGATCCAGCTGATCGTCGGCGATCACGACTTCGATTTTGATCTTGGGCAGGAAGTCCACGACGTACTCGGCGCCGCGGTACAGTTCGGTCTGACCCTTCTGGCGGCCGTAGCCCTTCGCCTCGATGACGGTCATCCCCTGGACGCCCAACTCCTGCAGGGCTTCCTTCACCTCGTCGAGCTTGAACGGCTTGATGATGGCTTCGATCTTTTTCATGCGCTCGACTTGGACAAACGACGTCAGACGCCCGGGGTCTTCGCGGGCGAACCAGCACGCCGGGGCGGGGGGCCACAAGCACGCTTCGGTTGCCTGCCGTTGGGGCCGGCTGGGAAACTAGCGTGTCGCCTAGAAAATAGGCGCCATGAGTTCATAAAATGATCAGTGGGGAAATCGCCTTGTCCGGCGGTTTTCGACCCCTAGGATCGATGCGAAACGTGTTTGGGAGGCGCTAGAAGTATGGACGAACGGACCCCGGTGTTGATCGGAGCGGGCCAATTCACATACCGGGGCGATCCCGCGGTGTCGCCGGCCCCCACCCAGTTGCTGAAGATTGCGGCGGAACGGGCGGCGGCTGACGCCGGAATCGGCGCCCAGGGTCTGGCCGGGATCGATAGCCTGGCCGTGGTCGGCTACACGATCGACGCGCCGGGGTCGAAGCGGGGGATGATCCCGCACGCCACCAACCCGCCGGCCACGCTCTCGACCCACCTCGGCGCCGCGCCCCGCTGGAGCGTCTATTCCGAGATGGGCGGCAACACGCCCCAGTACCTGGTCAACATGCTGGCCGAGCGGATCGCCCGGGGCGAGACCGACCTGGCCCTGGCCGTCGGCTGCGAATTCCTGGGCTCGGCCACCAAGCGGGCCGTGAAGGGCCTGAGCTTCGACGACTGGAAGGCGGTGGAGGACGAAACCCTGGACCTCCCCCGACGGGTCGGCGATCCGCGCAACGGCAGCACCCCCTACGAGATCCGTCACGGCCTCAGCCGTCCGATCAACATCTACCCCCTCTTCGAGAACGCCCTGCGCGCCCGCGACGGCCGCTCGATTCCCGACCACCAGGCGCGGCTGGGCAAGCTGTTCGCCGATTTCAGCAAGGTCGCCGTCGACAATCCGGACGCCTGGTTCCGCACCCAGCGGACCCCCGAAGAGCTGATCGAGGTCTCGGAAAAGAACCGGATGATCGGCTTCCCCTATCCGAAACTGCTCAACGCCATCACGGAGGTGGACCAGTCCGCCGGCGTGCTGGTCGCCAGCGTCAAGAAGGCTCGCGAGCTGGGCGTGCCCGAGGACAAGTGGGTCTATCTGCACGGCTGCGCGGACGCCACGGACCTCTGGTATCCGTTGGACCGGCAGGATTTCCATTCCAGCCCCGCCATGCGCCTGACCGGCAAGCGCGCCTTCGAGATGGCGGGCGTGACCCTGGCCGACATCGACGTCATCGACCTCTATTCCTGCTTCCCGGTCGCGGTGGAGGTCGGGGCGGAGGAGCTCGGCCTGTCGCTGGACGATCCGCGCGGCCTGACGGTCACCGGCGGGCTGCCGTACGCCGGCGGTCCGGGGAACAACTACGTCATGCACTCGATCGCCGTGATGATGGACCGCCTGCGCGCCAAGCCGAAGGCGTTCGGCCTGGTCACCGGCAACGGCTGGTTCCTGACCAAGCAGTCCACCGGCATCTATTCCACCAAGGCGCCGGACAAGCCCTTCGAACGTGAGGATCCCAAGGTGCTGCAGGCGCAGATCGACGCCCTGCCGCACCCCGAGGTCATCGAAAAGCCGCAGGGCCGGGGCGTGATCGAGACCTACACCGTCGTCCACAAGCGCGAGGGACCCTTCCTGGGCATCGTCGTCGGCCGTGACGCCAACGGGCGCCGGTTCGCCGCCAACACGCCCGCCGATCCGCAGACCCTTGCCAGCCTGGAGGCGAGCGAGCAGATCGGGCGCTCTGGCACGGTCGCTCAGCAGGGCGACCTCAACATCTTCACCCCGGACTGATCCACATGCCCCGTCTCTACCTGATCCGGCACGGCAAGCCCTCGGCCACCTGGGGCGGGCACGACGACGATCCGGGCCTGGACGAGACGGGGCAGGACCAGGCGCGGGCG
>JAIXTR010000187.1 GCA_027483845.1 Caulobacteraceae bacterium
ACCCCTTCCAGGGTCTCCCAGCAGAGGTTGAGGCCGTCGAAGCGCGGATAGCGGCGCTCCAGATTGGTCACCACCCGGAAGGTCTGGACGTTGTGATCGCAGCCGCCATAGCCCTGCATCTGGACCTGCAGCTCGTCCTCACCGGCGTGACCGAAGGGGGGATGCCCCAGGTCGTGCGCCAGGGCGATGGTCTCGGCCAGATCGGGATCCAAGCCCAAGGCCGTCGCCAGCGACCGCGCGATCTGCGCGACCTCCAGGCTGTGGGTCAGACGAGTGCGGAAGTGATCGCCCTCGTGCGCCACGAAGACCTGCGTCTTCTCCTTCAGTCGGCGGAAAGCGGTGGCGTGGATGATCCGGTCGCGGTCCCGGGCGAAGTCGGTGCGGGTGCGGCTGTGCGCCTCCGGGACCTTGCGGCCGCGAGACGTGGAGGGATCTTCGGCGTAGGGTGCGCGCGGGGGTATCGTTGAAGCCATCGAACCGTTCTAAATGATGGCCCCTTGGTCGAAGCCGCTTAGGCCCTCATATAGGCCCGCAAGGACATTCGTCTAACAGCATGACCACCACCGACCTCACCCTCTCGCCCGCCGCGGCGAAACGCATCCAGGCTATCGGCGCCCAGGAGGGCCGCCCGGTGATGCTGCGCGTGGCCGTCGAAGGCGGCGGCTGCTCCGGCTTCCAGTACATGTTCGACCTGGTCGAAGCGGGCGAACCCGACGATCTGAAGGTCGAACGGGACGGGGCCGCGGCCCTGGTCGATGTGGTCTCCCTGGCCCTGCTGAAGGGCTCCGAGATCGACTTCGTGGACGAATTGGCCGGGGCGGAATTCCGCATCCGCAACCCCAACGCCAAGTCCAGCTGCGGCTGCGGCGTCAGCTTCTCAATCTAACGGTCGCGCGCCGGGCACGCCGGTCGCCTCGGTGATGGTGACGTCGGCCGGCGGGCGGAACAGCTCCGGCTGGTCCGGCAGACGCTGGCGATACTCGTCGTAGCGGATGATCAGAATGGGCCGCGCGTCGCGCAGATAAGTGATCATCAGCGGCTCGCCGGCGCGGTCGTCCATCAGAATCGCCAGGCTGGCCGTTCCGACGGTGTAGGTATGGATCGCCGCATCCACCCCGCCCCAGCGCACCGTCCGCTGCGCAATCGGCGCCCGAACGGCGACGAACTCCGCCTCGCAGCCGTACTCCAGGCTCCGAAACTGCGCCGGCGTATCGCCCAGCGGCAGGATCGGCGCGCGGACCTCGAAGACCGGACCCTTGTCCAGGCTGTGGCGCGCCTGCCGGCTGGCTGTGTCGATGATCCAGACGTCGGGCTCGGCGACGACCATCAGGGACTGTCGCGCCATGGGCGCCTTCGGATCCTGCAAGGTCTCGGAGATCACCGGCTGCTCGAGGCTGCGCAGATACTTCGCCCCCAACCGCCACAGCCGGCGGGGCTGGGCGCGCGGATCGGCGGCCTGCAGGCCCGGCGTGATGTTGCGCACGGTCATGCTCACCAGCGACCTTGGCCGGCAGGGTGGCGCCTCGGTCGCGATGTCAGGCTTCGGCGGGGCCAGCATCGGCGGAAGCGCCTGGGCCTGGGCTGAGCCGGCCATCAGGACGAGGAGGAACGCGAAGGGTTTAAGAGCCGCCATGGACCACAGCAGGCGGTACGGCGGCGGTACGGTCAAGCGCGCGGGCCGCCAAAGCCGTTGAGCCCAGGTCCCCGCCCCTCTAGCTTCCCCCCACCTTCGCCGGAGCTGTCTATGCGTATTGCCACCTGGAACGTGAACTCGGTCAACGCCCGACTGGAGACGGTTGTCCGCTGGTTCGAGGAGGCGAAGCCCGACGTCGCCTGCCTGCAGGAGATCAAGTGCGTCGACGAGAAGTTCCCCACGGAAGCCTTTGAACGGCTTGGCTACAACGTCGCCGTCCATGGCCAGAAGAGCTACAACGGCGTGGCCCTGCTCTCGAAGACGCCCCTGGAAGACGTCCGCAAGGGACTGCCCGGCGACGACAGCGACGAACAGGCCCGCTACATCGAGGCGGTGATTTCCGGACCCGAGCCCGTGCGCGTTGGCTGCCTCTACCTGCCCAATGGCAATCCGGTTGAGACCGAGAAGTTCGGATACAAGCTGGCCTGGATGGCGCGCCTGAACGCCCGGGCCCGCGAACTGCTGGCGCTGGAAGAGGCCTTCGTGCTCACCGGCGACTACAATGTTATTCCCGAGCCGCGCGATGCGGAGTTCCCCAACAACTGGGTGGGCGACGCCCTGTTCCAGCCCGAAAGCCGCGCCGCGTTTCGAGCGCTGAAGAATCTGGGCCTGACGGAGGCCTATCTGCAGGCCGACGGGGCGCCGGGGGCGTATACGTTCTGGGACTATCAGGCCGGGGCATGGCAGCGGAACAACGGCATCCGCATCGACCACGCCCTGCTCTCGCCCCAGGCGGCGGACCGGCTCACCGGCGTCTCGATCCACCGCGATGTTCGCGCCTGGGAGAAACCGTCGGATCACGTGCCCCTCGTCGTCGAACTGGAGGGCTAGCGGCCCCGCTTAGCCGACTCAGCAAAACGGCGTAGCTTCAGCGCATGGACGAGGTCGCCCGGCTCCTGACGCTGCTGGCGCTCCTGGGCGGCGCCTTGACGCTCCTGGGCGGCGTTTGCGTCTGGCGCCTGGACGAGACGCGCCGCATCCGCCGAACCCTGATCCAGGCCTTGGGCGGCGCACCGCAACCCTTGCTGGTCGCCCGCGGTCACGGCGTGGGCATCGGCTTCGATCTCTCCCGAAATCTGGTGGTGGTGACCTGGGACCGTGGGGGCTGGCGGCTGACCTACCGCCTCGACGAACTCATGGGAGTCGAGCTCATCGTCGATCGACAGGTGGTCGCGCGCGCCTTCCGGGGCGAGCCGCGCCGCGCGCTCGATCAACTAGCGGACGCCGAAGAACGGGTGCGCCTGCGCTTCGTGTTCGACGATCCGGAGCATCCCGACTTCGAGATCGACCTGTGGGAACCCGGTGACGAACTTCGGCGCGGCCGGCTGGACGCGCACGAAGCGCTGCACGAGGCCAATCGCTGGATGGCGCGGATGGACTCGATCCTGCGCCGGCCCGCCCCACGTCCGGCGCCCGTCCCGGTGGCGGCCGCACCCTTGCCAACACCCGCTGAACCGCCCTCGCCGCCTCGTGCCTCGCCAGCGGCGCGCGAGCCGGTGGGCCCGCTGTTCGGGGACGACGCCTTCGATGACGATGAGGACGCCCTGCGCTGACGCGGTGGCGGGCCTAGCCCAGCGCGAACGCGATCGCCGCCTCGCAGTGCACCAGGGTGGTGTCGACGACCGGCAAGTCGATGTCCTCGGGCGACAGCAGCAGGCCGATCTCCGTACAGCCGAAGATCACCCCGTCCGCCCTCTCATGACGCCCCGCGGCGATCATCGCCTGAACCTCCGCGCGCGACTGTGGCGTGACAACGCCCTGGCATAGCTCGTCATAGATGATCGCCTGCAGCCGCCCGCGGCCGGCCGCGTCCGGGATGCGAGGGTCGAGGCCGGCGGCCGTCAGCCGATCGCGATAGAACGCCTTCTCCATGGTGAACCGCGTGCCCAGCAGCAGCGGCCGGGCGACGCCCCTGGCCGCCAGCGCCCGGGCGGTCGCATCGCCGATGTGAAGGAAGGGGACGGAGATGGCGGCGGCGATGTCCGCCGCATTCAGGTGCATGGTGTTGGTCGCCAGGATGATCGCCTCGGCGCCCGCCGCCTGGAGGCCCGCCGCGGCGTCGGCGAGAATCCGGCCCGTCTCGATCCAATCGTCGGCCGCCTGAAGCGCGGCGATTTCGGCGAAATCCACCGACCGGATCAGCAGATCCGCCGAGTGCAGCCCACCGAGGCGGTCCCGCACCAACCGATTCAACTCGCGATAGTAGACCGCGGTGCTTTCGGCGCTCATGCCGCCCAGAATTCCGATGGTCCGCATGGCAATCCCTACAACTCTCCCCCCGCCGGGGACGCGATCTTGTTTAAGAGTCGCGGCGGCGTTGGGAAAGCACCGGCTGCCACCACCATGGCGTGCGCCCCGATGCGGGCCGATGGCCCTTGCTGCAGCGCAGGTAACAACGGCGGACCGCTGATACGCCATCCCTTATGTCATAAGCTTTCGCGATTATTTCGCGCCTGCGAAATGCGACGCTGAAAGCGGCAACACCGCGTCGCGACACAGCAAAGAAGGCGCGCCAGAGACGCGCCTCCAGGTTGTTGTTGGGGTGAACATGGTAAGAAACCACTGGAGCGTGGTTCATGACACCGGGTTCGGCAACCCTAATAATCGTCCTGCTTGTCAGTTTCATCCGCCCTGCGAGCGCTTACTGACATACGGCTTCCTCTAATCCGTATTTGCGTTGACGGCTGCCGCAGCCTGATCCAGCTTTGACCTGAAGCGCAGTCAATAAGCGCTCATGAAGCTGCGGGGAGGCAGTTATGAAATTCAGACCCAGTCTGCTGGCGTCCAGTGCTCTGCTGGCCGTCACAATCGGCGCACCGGCCACGGCCTATGCGCAGCAAGGCGCCAACGTCATCGAGGAGCTTGTAGTGACCGCCGAGAAGCGGGAGCAGAGCCTTCAGGATGTGCCGGTGGCGATCTCGGCCTTCACCAGCAAGCAGCGCGACCTGGTGGGCATCAGCACCGTCCAGGACCTGACGAACTTCACGCCGGGCTTCACCTACCAATCGGCCAACGACCGGGCGAGCATGCGCGGCATCGGCCGCCTGACGAACGTCCACTCGGTGGACGGCGCCGTGTCGATCTATGTCGACGGCCTGTTCACGACCTCGACGGTGCTGGCGGGGTCGCCGCCCCTCGACGTGGATCGGGTGGAGATCCTGCGCGGGCCGCAGGGCACGCTCTACGGGCGCAACGCCATCGGCGGCACGGTCAACGTCATCTCGGTGCGCCCCACAGAGGAGTTCTACGCCGAGGTCCGGGCCATCGCCGAGAACTACGGGTTCACGAACCTGCAGGCCGCGGTGTCCGGCCCCATCGCCGACAACCTCCAGTTCCGTCTGTCCGGATACAAGGTCGACCAACGCAAGGGCTACTACACCAACGTCGCGGGCGGGCCGTCAGAGGGCAGCAAGCGCGACGAGTACCAGGTCCAGGCGCAACTTCAGGCCCAGCTTGGCGAAAACGCCGACCTCTGGCTCTCGTACAAGACGCTGGTCTGGCACAACCGCGGCGGCCCCGGCGCCCGCGCCAGCTATCTCAATGGCCCCTACGAGACGGGCCTCACCGACCCGAACTTCTCCATCGTCTTCAACCCTGCGCACGGCTATTCGACGGCGACCGGCGTCAACGGCATCGTGCCGGGCAGCCTGCGGCAGTTCGGCGGGACCGGGGTCACCACCAATCCGGCCCTGGCCGACTCTCGCGACTTCCAGGCGAACAACCCCCAGCGCGTCCGCCTCAGGGACGTGAATTCGCTGACGGCGAACTTCGTCTACCACCTGCCCACGGTCGATATCCGGTACGTCGGGGGGTACCAGGAGTACAAGTACGACCTCTACGGCGATACGGACGGCACGAACGTGCAATCCTATCAAATCCCGATCACCCCGGGGGGCGTCTGCTCGAACATCGGTGCCTTGTTCGCGGCCGGGCGGTCAACGGTCAACTGCACGCCACTCACGGTCAATGCCGACAACGTCTACCACTACTTCGAGTACCCGAAGTGGATGAGCCACGAGCTGAACATCTCGTCCACCCACGACGGTCCGCTGCAGTGGATCGCCGGCCTTTACTATTACAACGAGAAGTACACCGGCACCGGCAGCACGGCGGACTTTTTCGTGCGCGGCCCCTCCAGCCTGCAGACGCCCGTCCTGGGCGCGGCCGCCAATCCTGAAGGCACCTGGTCGACCGGCAACTACGGCCTGACCACCCGCAGCACGGCGGCCTTCGGTCAGGTCGACTGGCAAGCGACCGAGACACTCAAGGTCACCGCTGGGCTGCGCTACACCAAGGACAAGAAGTTCGGGACCGAGTATCGCCGGATCGTCTGCAATTCCGACGCTTGCTACCCCGGTCTGTACACGGCGCTCGGCCTCGGCGCCTTTGGTCCCGGCACGGCGGCGAACTACGGCAGCCTTCTGGGCAACCTCACGGCCCTGCCGGCCGTGGGCCAAGCCCTGGGCCTGGGCAATGCCCTCGCCCCGCTTGGCGGCCTGGGCAATGGCGCTTTCGATCTCACCGACACCCTTGCCCCGAAGAGCACGGCCGGCCTGATCGAGGGCGTCTCCTCGCCCTCGGTCTGCACGGGCACGGGGGCCGCACAGGTCTGCCGCCAGTACACCATCGGCCCGAACGGCGTCGCCAGCCGCAAGCTGAGCGATACGTCGGACGCCTGGACCGGCACCTTCGGTCTGCAGTGGGAACCTGACGACGCGACCATGGCCTATGCCCGCTACAGCCGCGGCTACAAGGCCTTCGGCTTCTCGGCCGGCGGCTTCCTGGCCGTACCCAAGGCGGACGAGGAAACCGTCAACTCCTACGAGATCGGCCTGAAGAAGAACTTCTCGACGGTCCAGATCAACGCCGCTGTGTTCTATCTCGACTATCGGAACCTGCAGGCGCCGGTGACGGTGAAGAATGGCCCGACCAACGTCAGCCAGTTCATCAACATCGCGAAGTCGGAATCCAAGGGGATCGAACTCAGCACGATCTGGCAGCCGATCCGCCCGCTGCGCCTGACCCTGGACTACGGGTTCAACCCGACGAAGATCAAGAAGAGCGTCACGCTGGTCGATGTGAACGACAACATCAACACTGGCGCCGTCAGCATCGTCGGCAACCGTCTGCCCCAGGCGCCGAAGCACAAGGTGGCCTTGAACGGATCCTACACC
>JAIXTR010000426.1 GCA_027483845.1 Caulobacteraceae bacterium
CGGCCGGGACGCTGGCCCCCTTGTCGTTCACCTCGGTGTTGCGGACGATCCCCTCGGGAATGCCCAGAAACTCAAGCGCGTCCTTCCCGACCTTGCCGGCGCCGAACTCGATGATCGTTCGGTCATTGAGCGGCGTGACCGTCAACTTGCTGACACCGCTGCTGTTGGTCACGGTGACCTTGGCCTGAAACCCTGTGGCGCGCTTGATCTTGGTGGCCAGGGTCTGCAGCGTCTCTTCCGCATCGATGGTGATCGTCTGGGCGCGGCCAGTGCCCGAACGGACCGTGAATTGCTCGCCCGCGCGAATTGAGCTCGCCGCGGTGATCCGTTTCGAGTCGGTGGTGTCGAACGTCCCCTTGGGCAGCCCGAGGCGGTCGAGCGAGCTGGCGCCCGTGGCGTCGACAGCGATCGAGCTGGGCGCCGCAAAGCTGTCCTTGCCCGTGAACCGCCGCGCCCAGTCGACGGACCCGGCCGCGACGTCCAGCCCCACCAGGAACCCGTCCTTCTTGCCGACGGCCGCCAGATCGGGATCGCCATCCTGGCCCGGCAGATCAGTCGTGCCGGTCGAACCGGCCACATAGACCTGGCCATTGGAGACCGACATCGCCGTGGCCTTGTCGTCGCCCGCACCCCCATAATAGGCGATGGAGCCGCCCGCCGAGAGGTCCTTGGCGATCCGCGCGGCGAAGGCGTCGGTCCCGCCGTTGTAGGCGCGGGTCGTCGTGCCGCCAGCCAGGGCGCCGTTGGCGGTCGTCCCGGCCACCACGACATCGCCGCCGTCCAGAGCCAGACCCACGATATCGCCGCCCTGAAGGTCGCCGAGATCCCGCGTCGAGGTCAGAACCGGCGAGCCCGACGAGATGTCGAAACGACGCAGGACGCCCCGCCCATTCTCCACGCTGGCGGTGATCAGGTTGGTTCCATCCAGAACCATGCCGGCCGGCTTGTCAGACCCTGCTGTGCCGAAGCTCTGGGTGAAGGTCGTCGGCACCTTGCCCTTGGTGAGCGTCGCCGTGGATGGCGGACCGAAACCCTCAATGTAGCTGTCCCAGTCGCCCAGCGACGTGGTCCCGGGAAGCGCCGATTTCGACCGGCCCGCCACATAGACCATGTTGTTGTCGCCGAAGACGATCTGGCTGGCCTCGTCGGCCAGCCGCGCGCCCCGCCGCTGCGTCCACATCTCCTCACCGTCGGCGTTGAACACCGTGACGAAACTGTCGGTCTGGTCCGAGAAGGCGCCCGCGGAGTTCATCGGGCCTTCCTGGGCGCCGTTGAGACCACCCACCACTGAGCCGGCGATCGCCACCCGCCCGTCGGCCGCCACCGACAGGCCGAGGCCCGTGGCGGTGTCGGATGCGCCCAGCGTACGCGTGTAGACGAGATTCCCGGCCGGATCGTACTTGAGCAGGGCCACGTCCTGGGCGCCCTTGAGCTCCTGACCGCCTGTCTTGGCGGTGACGTCGGCCAGCATATAGACCGAGCCATCGGGACCAACCTTAGTGGCCCGTACCGCCTTGACCTCGGAGCCGAGGTTCTTGGCGAAGGCGCGGCCATCGACCCAGTTCGCGTCGTTCTGACCGGCGATCGGCCCATCGACGTTGGTGGTGTCGGTCTGAAATTTCAGCAACTGCTGAGTGATCACGCCGTCGTTGGTGTCGACCTTGCCATCGGGGTTCGGATCGCCGACCCCCTGGGCCATGTAGACGGCCGGCGCGGTGTCGGCGGCGCTGAACGATACCGTCTCGCCGCCCGTTTTGACCTTCAACGCCCACTGGTCCGGGCCGGGACCAAGCTTGATGGTCTGACCGCCCGCGGTGATCGTCCGTTCGGCGCCGGGCAGGCGCTGGGTGGCGAACCGGGTATCGACGCCCGCGGCCTTGAGCTTGTCGTTGATGAAGTTGACGACATTGGCCATCGAACGCGTGCCGACAACATCGTTCAGGTCGATGTCGACGTTGTAGGTTACGCCCGAGCGTTTGACGGCGACGGCGAATCTGACGTCGCCGGCGAACTGCGGCACCTCTTCCGAACTGGTGCCCGCGAAGATCGGGGTGGTGGTGTATTCCTGCTTGGTCGACTGGACGGGAATCGTCGTCTTCGTCGAGGTTCCGACCTCGCCCGAGGTGAGGCGAACCTTATCCAGCCCGGCGGCCTTCGAGTAGGTCATCACCTCCTCGAGACCCTTGGCGAACGTCGCCTGGATCCGGGTCTTCTCGGTGCTGGTGAGACCCTTCTTCTGAACCTGCTCGACCAGGCCATTCAGGGTGGACAGTCCCTGGTACATCGCGAAGAGCTTGCGATAGTCCTGGCTGGCGCCTGGCAGATCCAGCTGCGCGGCGCTCTCGTTGATCAGCTTGCGCCCGGCCAGCGCCGACTTCACCGACTCGGTGGTCTGGGCCGCCGTGATCCCGCTGGTCCACGGCGCGGTGGGAGCGACCTTCTTGCTCGACGACGATCCCGAGGCGAGGCCCACACTGCCGCTCGCACCCGTACGGGTGCTGTAGTAGCCGAGCAGCAGATTGGAATCGATCGATGTGACCATGGCGCTCTTCGGCGGCGAGCGAATCCGCCGTGTCTGAAACTACCGCGCGGAGCGTTTACGATCGGCTAACACCCGAACGTAAGGACGCCCGGGCGACGGACGCCCGGGCCTCAACCAACTGCTTGACGAAATTTGAGAATTTAGCCGCCGCGGAACAGCTGCAGCACGATCTGCGGCGCCTGGTTGGCGATCGATAGCGCCTGGGCGCCCAGCTGCTGCTGGACCTGCAGGCCCTGCAATCGGGCGCTTTCCTTGGCGAGGTCCGCGTCGACGAGGTTGCCGACCCCCGCTTCCAGCACATCGGTCAGCTTCGATACGAAGCCCAGGTGGGCCTCGATCTGCTTGGCCTGCGAACCGAGATTGCCCAGCGCCTGATTGACCTGGCTGATCGAGGTGTTGAGCGACGTCAGAATGGTCGTCGCGTTCGTTACCGTCTGGATCGAGGCGGTGGAAGCGATCGTAAGGATGGAGCCGCCCAGCGACATGTTCTGGCTGGAGAGGGTGATTCTGGCCGTCGCTTCGGCGTTCGCCAGGAACTGGATGTTGGCGCCCATCGTGCCGTCGAGCAGGTTCGCACCGTCGAAGGAGGCGTTGCCGGTCACCTGGGTGATCTGCCGCAGAATAGAGCGGAAGTCGGAATTGAGCGCCGTGCGCGACGCGGTGTCGAGCGAGGTGTCCATGGCCGCGACGACCTTGCCCTTCAGCTCGACGAGGAGGTCCGAGATCGTCTCGCCGGCCGTCATCGTCACTTCGGCGATCGACTGGGCCCGGTCCAAGCTCATCCGCACCGCGCCGAGGGCGCCGATGTCGGCCCGCTGCCCCTGCGCGATGGCCCAGACGGCGGCGTTGTCCTTCGCGTTTGCGATCTTCAGACCGGTGTTGACGCGGTTCTGGGTGTTGGCCAGCTCGTCATTGGTCTTGTTAAGATTCTGCAGCGCGGTCAGCGCGGACTTGTTCGTGTTGACGCTGATCGTCATGACGCTCTCCTAGCGGCGGGACGCCCTCGACCGCGACTCGCAGCCAGAACGTGATGCCAAGCTAGGTAGGCCTGGTGTGCATATGGTTAACAAGATTAACGATAAGCGCCGCCGCCAGGCGCTCCTGGGGCGGTTGGGACAATTTGCCCTACGCGCGCGGGGGGTCGCGCGAGTTCTAGATCAGACCTGGGTCTTAATGACCGCGCCGGCTTCGTACTGGCCCCCGTCTCGCATCTTCAGGACCTCGGCCCTGGGAAGCTGACGGACCACCTCGCCGGTGCGCCGGTCGATCGTCTTGTAGACGAACGAGCCGCTGGCTTGATCCATTTCTATGACCAGTCGCGTGTCGACCGGGCTTGAGCCTTGGTTCGCCGCCGGCGCGCTGGGCGCTGGCTTTGCAGGATCCGCCTTGGGCTCGCTGACGGCGGGCTGTGCGGCGGGTTGAAGTTGTGGGCTCAAGGGGTCCGGCGCAGGCGGTAAGGCCGCGACGTTTTTTTCCATGTCTCCCTTCGCTGACCGTGAGTACAGCGCTCCAAGCTATGGCGACCGGCGGACGAGGTTGCCCTCGTCCGCCGACGCACTGACGGTCCGGGGAGCCGCGAACGGCTCCCCGGCGTCGGCCTATCGGAACAGACCGAGCAGGATCGAGGACGACTGGTTGGCGATCGACAGGGCCTGCACGCCGAGCTGTTGCTTGGTTTGCAGAGCCTGAAGCTTGGCGCTTTCCTTCGCCAGATCGGCGTCGACGAGGTTGCCCACGCCGGCATCGATCGAGTCCTGGAGCTTGCCGATGAAGTCCAGGTGCGAGCCCAGCGACTTCGAACCGGTGCCGAGCTGGCTCAGCGCGGTCGAAACGTTGGTGATCGCGGAGTTGACCGTGGCGATCATCGAGGTCGCGATCGACTGGGTGCCGATCGAGGCCGTCGCGCTCAGCGAAGCGCCGAGCGTCGCGCCGCCCAGGGACAGGTCCCGGGCCGCGACGGTGATCTTGGACGTGGCGTCGGAGTTCGCCAGCGCGCCGATCGCGGTGCCGCCGCTCTTGACCATGTTGATGCCGTTGAATTCGGCATTGTCCACGGCCTTCTTCACCTGGTCGCGGAGCGCCTTGAAGTCTTCGTTCAGGGCGGTGCGGCTGTTGGTGTCGAGCGAGGCGTCGGCAGCGGCCAGGGCCTTTTCCTTCATCTGAAGGAGCAGGTCCGAAACGGTTTCACCGGCCGAAATGGCCACGTCCACCGTCGATTGGCCGCGCTGCAGCGATTCCTTCACGGCGTTCAACGACTGGGACGTCGCGCGCTGGTTCTGAGCGATGGCCCAGATAGCGCCGTTGTCCTTCGCGTTGCCCACCTTCTTACCCGTATTGATCCGGGCTTGGGTGGTCTGCAGGTCGTTGTTGGTCGCGTTCAGATTCTGAAGCGCGACCATCGCGCCCACGTTCGTATTGACGCTATTCGCCATCTTTGTAGTCCCTATTCATCAGGACCGGCGCCGTTCTGGCCACCGGAGGACGTTTTGTCCTGCGCTTAGGGCAGCAATCGACGGGCCAGTTGGCCGTTAACGAATAGAGTCTTAGTGACTTGATTTAATTGGATTGTTCGCTTGTTAGGGTTGTTTTTCTAGGCAGTTTCTGCCGAGCCAATGCGTCGCAGGCAGCCTTTGCCTAGCCCAAGCGGCAGATTTTGCCGGGAGCGAAAGGAGCCCCGGGCGGGCGCGAGGCCCGCCCGGGGTTATCGACTTAACGGAACAGGCCGAGCAGGATCGACGACGACTGGTTGGCGATCCCCAGCGCTTGGACCCCGAGCTGCTGCTTCGTCTGCAGAGCCTGGAGCTTGGCGCTTTCCTTCGCCAGGTCGGCATCGACGAGGTTGCCCACGCCGGCATCGATCGAGTCCTGGAGCTTGTTGATGAAGTCCAGGTGCGAACCCAGCGACTTCGAACCGGTGCCGAGCTGGCTCAGCGCGGTCGAGACGTTGACGATCGCAGAGTTGACCGTGGCGATCATGCTGGTCGCGATCGACTGGGTGCCGATCGAGGCCGTCGCACTCAGCGAAGCGCCGAGGGTACTGCCGCCCAGGGACAGGTCCCGAGCCGCGACAGTGATCTTCGACGTCGCGTCGGCGTTCGCCAGAGCGGCGATCGCGGTGCCGGCGTTCTTGACCATGTTGATGCCGTTGAATTCGGCATTGTCCACGGACTTCTTCACCTGGTCGCGCAGCGCCTTGAAGTCTTCGTTCAGGGCGGTGCGGCTGTTGGTGTCGAGCGAAGCGTCGGCAGCAGCGAGGGCCTTTTCCTTCATCTGAAGGAGCAGATCCGAGATGGTTTCACCGGCCGAAATGGCCACGTCCACCGTGGATTGTCCCCGCTGCAGCGATTCACGAACAGCATTCAACGACTGGGACGTCGCGCGCTGGTTCTGAGCAATGGCCCAGACAGCGCCGTTGTCCTTGGCGTTGTTGATCCTCTTGCCGGTGTTGATCCTCCCCTGAGTCGTGTTCAGTTCCGCGTTCGTCGCGTTCAGGTTTTGCAGCGCGATCATCGCGCCGACGTTCGTGTTGACCGAATTGGCCATGGGTATTGCCTTCCATTCTGGAGGGAGTGTTCCGGACT
Organism: Caulobacteraceae bacterium; assembly: GCA_027483845.1. Taxonomy (GTDB): domain Bacteria; phylum Pseudomonadota; class Alphaproteobacteria; order Caulobacterales; family Caulobacteraceae; genus Phenylobacterium. Next base: position 6,124 of record JAIXTR010000426.1, read on the forward strand.
TCTGCCGGTGGGCGATTTTTCGCCCGCCCATAGCCTCGCAAGCCGCAGGCCAGAATTAACCACGTCGGGCCAATCGCCAGGACGCTGATTTCACGCAATTTTCCAGACAACGCCGGTGCGCCGGCCAAGCTTGAGCGTCATACATTCCTGCCGCGCGGCAGATCCTGCCCGGCGAGACGCTCCAGCCATGAAAAAAGGCCGCGGGGGTGTCCCGCGGCCTCTCGAACGTCGATGCTTGAGCGTGGCATCAGGCGGCGGCCTGAGACCCCTGGCTGGCCAGCCCCTGCATGATCATGCGGTTGATCTCGATCAGCGGCTCGATCTCTTCCTTGTTACGGATCACCAGCGTCGTGTGACGGCTGACCCAGATGCTCAGCGAGATGAACGAAGCCCGGAGCGCCGGCGGCAGCCCATTCTGGGGGTTCGCACAGTCAGCGCCCAGGGTGGCCCAAAGGCGCCGGTTCCAGTCGAGCGCGTCGACGCGCTTGCCGACCTCGGTCTTGTCGAGTGCGGCAGCCTCCATCAGCGCGCGGGTCACCTGCGCGAACAGGCGATACTCCATGTCGCGGGGGTTTTCAGCCCGCGTCGCCGCCTGTTGATACGCCTGAAGGGACATTCCCCAGCCTTTCGTCTTCGTACTCGATGAGTTTCCGACACAGCATCAGCGCCTTGTAATATTCGCGCGCCATGCAGTGCTTCGAAATGTTCACGCAGTCGGCCAGGATTGGAGGGTTCTGAATAACCCCCATGAACTCGGTCAGCCGACGAACAAATTCGTCATAGTAGCGTTCGGCGTTCCCCTCATCGAGGTACATCATCATCACGGGGAAGTAGATCCGCCGCGCTGGGGTCTGTACGTCGTCGGGTTGCAGGATGTCCTTCTCGCGAAGAACCGACGCCTTGTTCTGGAGGACGAGCACGGCGCGGCGATCCCCGTTCTGAACGACAGCGCCGTTCAGAACGAATTTCTCTCCGGGCCTCAAAGACAGCTTCAGCGGCAAAACCCGCCCCCTGATCTCGGAGCCTGCGAACCGGCGATTCGATTCGAC
>JAIXTR010000513.1 GCA_027483845.1 Caulobacteraceae bacterium
AGCCGTTCGGTCGTGATCGCCCCGGCCCGCCAGGACAGCACCGTGGAATAGTATTCGGCCGTCCCCTCGGAATACCAGGACGTCTCCCCGTGCTCGCCCTGGAGCCCTGGCCAGGTGTGCGCCATCTCGTGCGCCAGGAGGCCTTGCAGGCTGTCCAGCGTCGGCTTGGACGGCGCGTGGTAGCCGAACATGAATGACCGGGCGAGGCCGGTGCCGCCGGTCCCCAGATAGGGGTTCTGCCGGGCGAAGATGCGGTAGCTGCCGCCCTTGTCGTCGAAGAAGGCGGCCATGCTGCCGTAGAGGGCCTTCATCTTCTCGCCGAGCAGGTTTCCGTCGAACGGCGGCGGCGTGAGCCAGTAGACGTCGAAGCCGGGATCGGCCTTGGCCGGGTACGATCCCATGGGTCCGACATAGTAGTAGCTGAACTGCAGCACGTCGGACGGGATCACCGCCTCGACGGTCCCCTCGCCCAGCGACCAGACGCCCCGGGATCCGGGCGCCGCGGCCGACAGATCCCAGCTCAGGCGCACGGCCCAGGGCCCGCTCGCAACGGGCGCGGCGAGGAAGCCGTTGCCGGCGCCGGCGAACCCGCCGTTCTCCTCACGCAGGTCGAACAGGGGCCCATTATTGGTGGTCGCGGTCACCCGGCGCGGCGGCGCGCGGAAGCTGACGACCACGTCTCCCGACGTCGCCCGCCCCACCAGCCAGCGGCGATACACCCCCTGCGGGGTCGGCGGCTCCTCGGTCTTGGTGAGCGGGATCGCGCCCAGGTCGTCCCGGGCCTGCAAGGCGTCGTCCGGCCACGCCGGCGTGGGGATGCCCACCAGCTTCAGCGGCAGGCGCACCAGCCCGTCCCCCGCCTTCAGCGCCGGCGCCTGCATCGTCATGGTCACGCCGAGATAGCTCTGCGCATCGCCCGTCGCATGCGGGCTCAGGACGATGTCCAGCCGGGGCGGCGGGGCCGCCAGGGCCGGTCCGGTGAGCGCCAGCGCCAAGGCGGTGGCGACGGCGACGACAAGCTTGCGCATGCCCATCCCCTCAGCGCGGCGCCGTCACGGGCGGCGGGGGCGCGAAGGGGCGGATCGCCAGGTGCTCGTAGATCTCGGCCGGGTAGTAGGCGACGCCGCCCACCATGGTCATGCGGACCTTACGGATGTTGGAGATGTCGGCGACCGGATCGCCGTCCACCAGGATGAGGTCGGCCAGCTTGCCGCGCTGGATCGAGCCCAGCTCGCTGTCGCGCTTGAAGTAGCGCTCGGCGTCCAGGGTCGACAGCCGCAGCGCCTTGCCGGCCGGGATGCCCGCCATGACGTAGAGCTCCAGCTCGCGATGGTTGGAGAACCCCGTCCCGTCGTCGGTGCCGGGCAGCAATTGGACGCCGTTGTCGTCCAGCAGCTTCAGGGTCTCGAGAACCTTCTTGAACCCGCCCTGATAGTCGGCGTCGTCCTGGGGCGTCTTGATCGTCACGAAGCTGCGCTTGCGGTAGCGCTGGTAGGCGATCGGCACGTGGTCGAGATAGGGCTTGTCGCCCGCCTGCACCTCGCCCGAGCGCGACAGCATCAGGCGCTCCAGGATCATCGCGGTGGTGTCCAAGGCGACGCCCTTTTCCTTCATCAGCGCGACGGTCCGCTGGACGCGCGGCGCATTCAGATCCAGGTCCTTGCCACGGGCCATGCCGGTCAGGCGCAACGGCGTGCGGGTGTCTTCCTTGGGGTCCAGGATCCAGCCCAGCATCAGCTGGTTGATGTGGGCGATGTCGTTGTAGCCGTCGCCGATCACCCGGTCGGGCGACGAGAAGGCCGGGACGTGCCCCGTCACCCCCATCCCCAGCCGACGCGCCTCGGCCGCGACCGGCGCGACCCAGTCGGGGTTGAAGCTGTTGTAGAGCTTGATCTGCCAGTAGCCGTGGTCGGCGTACCAGCGGACATCCTTCAGCGCGTCGTCCAGGCTGTCGGCGATGAAGCCGTTCCGCGCCGAGTACGGACTGCGGCCTTCCAGGAACCCGTTGCGCACGATGCGCGGCCCCGCCAACCGACCGGCGGCCAGGCCGTCGATCATCGCCAGCAGTTGGTCGTTGTCGTTGCCCTGATCGCGGGTCGCCGTGACGCCGGCGGCGAGGTTGAACAGGTTGGACGACAGGCTGGTGTGCGAGTGCATGTCGTGCAGGCCGGGCAGCAGCGTTCCACCCTGCCCGTCGATCACCGTCTCACCGGCGGGCGCCGCACCCGCCCCCTCGTCGGGCCCGATGCTCGTGATGCGGTCGCGATAGATCACCACTGTCGACAGCCCGCCCACAGTCATCGACACGGGGTCGTAGATTCGCACATTGCGGATGCGGACCGGCCCCGCAAACCGGTGGGCCAGCTTCGCCTGGGCCTGTTCGGCGCGCTGTTGGGAGATCTCGCGATACAGCGTCTGCAGGACCGGGACCTGGCCCTCGTAGCCTTCGCGGATCAGGCCGCCCGTCGCGAACAGGTCACCCTTGTCGTCGACCAGCACATAGTCCGGGCTGAGGTCGATGCCGGACAGCTCGTAGACGGTCAGCCGAACCGCCGTCTTGCCCTGTCCGACCGAGATCTTCCGCACCTCGTCCAGCCGCATCCGGCCCGACGGCAGGACCGCCAAGGTGCGATCCGGCGTCTTCAGCAGGGCCTTGACGTAGACCCCCAGCATCCACGGGCTGACGTCGTTGCCGATGTACAGCATCGGCTTCGCCGCGGCGGTCTTGCCGGCGTCGGCCTGGCTCGACCACTCGGCCTGCCCCGCCGTCCAGGTGTAGTGCTCCTGCACCGGGCTGCCGAACAGGGACTCGCCTGCGATCGTCCATCGGACGGGCATGCCGGCGCTGTCGGTCTCGATCGTCTCGCGGGCCTTCGGACCGCGGCCATTGTTCACCACCGCATAGTCGACCGAGGTCGTGCGGCCGGTCACGTCGGCGATCAGATGCCCGACCTTCTCGCCGTTCGCGATGACCGCATACTTGAAGGTTTCGGCCAGGGCCGCGCCCGACAGGCACAAGGACATCATGACGCCCAGGACGGCGGCGGATCTTGCGGACATGGAGACACCCCTACACGGCGACAACATCGTACCTTCGAGGGCGGGATTTTCTATTCGAACTGCAGGCCGCGCACCTGGGCCGCGACAAGTTCAATGCAGTCTGCCGATGAGGGCGGCATAGCCTATGTCCCCGATTTTCGTGGCCGCGACAGAACGAAAAGAAAATCCGGACAGCCCGCGCTAGCCTGACGATCTGACCTGATGCGGGGAAGCAGATGACGGATATCACCAAGCGCGCGCTCCTGGGCGCGGGCGGCCTTCTGACCCTCACGGCCGGCGCGGCCAGGGCCGCCGATGGCGCGCCGTTCGTCACCCGCCACACGGGCGTCTTCAATGGCCGCAAGGTCGACTACGTCGCCACTGTCGGCGAGACCGTGCTGACCGGCGCCGACGGCCAGCCGACCATCCGGTTCGTCTCGACCGCCTATGTGCAGGACAAGGCCGATCCCAAGACCCGGCCGGTGCTGTTCGCCTTCAATGGCGGCCCCTCCAGCTCGTCCTCCACCCTCCACATGGTGGCCTTGGGCCCCAAGCGGATCGCGGTCGAACAGGACCCCACGGCGCCCGGCGCGCCACCGTCCATGTCCGACAATCCGCTGACCGTGCTGGACGTGGCCGATATCGTCTTCATCGACCCGGCTGAAACGGGCTTCACGCGCATCCTGCCGGGCGGCCGGCGCGAGTATTTCTATTCGGTCGAGGGCGACAGCCAGTCGTGCTCGGACTTCGTCGTTGCCTGGGCCAAGGCCAACGGACGCGAGGCTTCGCCGAAGTATGTGCTGGGCGAAAGCTACGGCACCCTTCGCGCTGCGCTCATGGCCGGCCAACTCGCCAAGGTCATGCCCCTGGACGGCGTTTTCCTGTTCGGCCAGGCGGTGAACATGATCGAGACCAGCCAGCGGGCAAAGAACGTGCTGGCCTACGCCACCAACCTGCCCGCGCTCTGCGCCGTCGCCGCCTACCACGGCAAGGCGCCGGCCTGGAGAGGCAAGTCGATGACGCAGGTCGTGGACGAATCCTACGCCTGGGGGATGGGCGAATACCTGCAGGCCCTCCTTCAGGGCTATGACTTGGCCCCGGCTAGGCGGAAGGCCATCGCCGCGCGGCTGCAGGCCATGACCGGCATCGGCGCGGACTACTATCTCGCCAACGACCTGATCATCACCAAGATCGCCTTCGCCACTGAACTTCTGAAGGCGGACGGCCAGATGATGGGCATCTACGACGCTCGCTACATCGGCCCGGTCCCCAAGCCCGGCGAACGCGGCGTGGACCCTTTCGGCAAGGCCCGCGCGCCGATCGAGCCGATGATGCAGCAGCATCTGGCCCGCAACCTCGGGGTCACCTGGCCCGTCGCCGACTACCGGCCGAGCGCGCCCGGGACCAAT
>JAIXTR010000257.1 GCA_027483845.1 Caulobacteraceae bacterium
AGGCGCTGGACTGGCTGGACAAGGTGAAGCTGAAGACGCCGCGGCCGGACGGGCGGACGCATCCGACCTACATCGAGATCGGCACGGACCGGCCGATCTATGTGCATCGGCGCGGGTCGAACGTCGTCAACGGCGAATACTACTGGGACTATTCCGACCAGAAGACCCTGGCCCACTACGGCGCCTGGCGGAAGGTGGACGTGGCCGGGATGCGGGCGCGGTATGCGCGGCTGAAGGCGACGCCTCCGGCCGAAGCGTCGAAGACCTCGCCGCTGCTGGCGAAGAGCTTCATGCCCCTGCCGAAGTATTTCGCGACGCGCGACCTGGAGACCTCGGACCTCAACATCAAGGCGCAGAAGGGATCGGCGGGAGTGACGCCGGCGGCGGTCGCCAAGCTGGTGGCCGGGCTGAACGCCGAGGGCTATTGGCCGACGCCGCTGGTGGCGACGAGCAACCCCTACACGGGCGCGACGCCGCCCACGACGGCGGACAAGGACTATTCGACCACGCACGTGGGCGACGCCACCGACACCTCGCCCTATCCCAGCGACAAGCCGGCGGTGGGGATCTCCACCGGGGCCTACGTGCAGAACATGACGACCCTGATCGATTACCTGGACCAGGCGCGCTGAGGCTCTAGGCTGGGGGCGTTCCGGAGAGTCCCCCGCCATGCGCCGCCGCCTGCTGCTGACCGCCGTCGCCGTCTTCGCCGCGGGCGGGGCCGTGGCCCAGGTGGTGACGCATGACTTGGCTGTGCAGGCGATCATGGCGACGGCGGTGAACCCGGCGGCCCTGGCCTTCTGGGCCGGGGGCAACGATCCGCCCGAGGGCGAAACGCCCGCCCAGGCGCAGGCCCGCTGGGACGCCGCCGTGGCGGGGGCGCAGGTGCTGCAGGCGAAGGGGCGCGAACTGCTCACCCACTCACGGCCGGGGCGCTGGGATGAGTTCGCCCGGATGCTGAGCGATGGCGCGGTCCAGGGCGAGGCGGCGGCGCGGGCGAAGGATGTGGACAAGGCCTTCGAGATCGGCGGCGGCCCGATCTACGACGCGTGCAACGGCTGTCATAAGGCCTACATCCCGAGCCCGGCGCGGCTGCCTTAGGGGGGGCGAGAGGCCACTCGGCCTGACACGCGCGCCTCCTCTCCCCCGAGGCGCAGCCCGAGGGGAGAGGGTAGGGTGAGGGGCGGCTGGGCCTGTACCCGCCGCCACTGGTTCCGCGAGGATCAACGGCGCCGACACTGGGTCATGGCTGGACCCTCGGCGGATCACCTCTGCCCGCGCCGCCCCTCTCCCGACCCTCTCCCCTCTCGCTTCGCGGGGGGCGAGGAGGCCGCACAGTGGCTGCAGCTAACTCTTATCCGGCGCTCATTGGACCTGTTGCCTCTCGTGCTCAGCGGGCGGCGCCATGAGGATCTGCTGCGCCGTGCTTTCCGCGATGAGGACGCCGTCCTCGCGGAAGAAGCTGGCGCGCACCGTCACCAGCTGGCGGGTCTGGGCGACCACGCGGGCCTCGATGGTGAGGGGAGCGCTTCGGCTGACGCGCAGGAAATTCATCTGCAGGTTCACCGTCCGAAAGACGCGGTCGTCGGGGACGACGGTCATGGTGGCGAAGGCCAGGACCTGGTCGGCGAGCGCGGCCAGATAGCCGCCGAAGAGCGATCCGTCGGCGGTGGCCAGCTCGGCGGTCGGGCGCCAGGACTTGCGCACCCAACCCTCGCCCCAGTCATCAATGAGGCCGAGCCTGAGCGTCCGCACGATCGGCGGCATATCTGACGTGCCGGCCTTCAAGGCCGCCAGCCGGTCTGTCGCCCAGGTCATTGAGAGGCTCCTTGGAAGTCCCGGCGGAGGGTATGTCGGGCCACCGCGGTCTGTTACTCGACATGTGGACGCGCTGGCCGGGGGAGAGGTGTTCGGGTGGAGGGCGTTGAAAGGGCGAGGAAAACACCCCGCCAGCCGCGGGCGAAGGCCTCGGTCGATTTCATTCTCGAGGCCGCAGCTCAGGTTCTGGAGGCCGCCGGCGAGACGGGTTTCAACACCAATGCGGTCGCAGCGCGCGCAGGCGTGAGCATCGGGACGCTCTACCGGTACTTCCCGGACAAGGCCGCCATCCTACGCGGGCTGGCCCTACGCGAGACGCAGGCGCATCGCGATGCGGTGATGACGATCATCGCGGAGGGCGCCGCGGACATGGCGCCGGACCGGGCGATGATCCGGGCCTTCATTCGCGGCTTTGCCGGACGCGACCGCGCGCGGCGGATCGCGGTGTCGGCCCTGTTGGCCCATGCCGACCACGGCGCGTTGGCGGCGAAGTTCGACGCCGTGGAGCACAACATGCGGGACGCGGAGGGGCGGCCGCTGAGCCCCGTGCAGACGTTTGTGCTGGGGCGGGCGATCCAAGGGGCCGTGCGGGCGGCGGCCCTTGAGGGGGTCGATTTCCTGCACAGCCCGGCGTTCGAGGATGAGTTGGTCAAACTTTCGCGGGCGTACCTCGGGTATCCAATCGAGGGGCGTGGGCGCAACGAAAAGCCCGCCGCCCTTGCAGGGCGACGGGCTGAACGTTCGCGCTTTGACGCTGGCTAGGCGATCGCCGGCTTGCGACGGCGGAGCATGGCCCCGGAGGCGCCAAAGCCGAGGATCATGAGCGCCCAGGCGCCCGGCTCGGGCACCGCGCCGCCCACGGGCACCGCGACACTGCCTTGCTGGTAGTTGGGCTCACCGGCGGCCAGGCCGTTGTTCTTGACGGTCAGCGACGAGAAGCCGTCGAGCGTCTGGTTGTTGAAGGTCGAGTAGGCGCTGAGCGTGAACGCGATGGGCGGGTGCGGGCCAGTGGTGAACACGTCGGGCCCGTTCCACTGCCAGCCGATATTCAAGATCGACGGATCGTCGGTGTAGCCGGGCGGCGGTTGAAGGTTGTCCACGCCGCCGACGCTGGTGGTCGGCTCGGTGAAGGTGCCGATCGCGGGGTCCGACAAGGGGCCGAATCCGTCGAAGCCGGCGAAGTCGTAGATGACCAGACGGTCGCCGGTGCGGGCGCCCTCGTTCATGTCGAGGGTCAGCGAGTAGGTGTACAGGTAGCGGTCGCCCACAGGCGCCACATTGGTCAGGATCGGTGTGAGCGCCTGGGCGCTGCCGGCCATGCAGAGGGCTGCCGTCGTGGCGGCCAATAGAGTCTTCATCCTGAACTTCCCCAATGGTTTACGCAGCTCAACGTCGGCGACGTGAGGCGGCGTCAGTTCGTCCCGGGGATGGCAACTCAGGCAGCCGGCCTTGGTTCCGCATCTTTTCAAAACTTCGGAATGTTTCGAAGTGTCGATATCAATTGATAGGACGAGTCATCCTCATGCGCTCCACCCTCGGCGCGCGGCCCAGGCCAGGAAGAGGTCGGGCCAGGCTTGAGCGGGTTTGCCTTGAGCGAGGCGGATGCCGAAGCCGTGGCCGCCCTCCTCGAAGATGTGGGCCTCGGCGGGGACCTTGGCGGCGCGCAGGGCGGCCAGGTAGGCGAGGGTGTTGTCGAGGGGGACGGACGGGTCGTCGGCGGCGTGGACCAGGACGGTCGGTGGGGTCTGCGGCGTGACGTGGCGGTGCGGGGAGGCGGCGGCCTCGGCTTGGGGCGTGGGCGCGGGGCCGAGGAGGGCGGTGCGCGAGCCGGAGTGGGCGTTGGGCCGCGCCATGTCGATCACGGGATAGAGCAGGGCGCAGAGGTCGGGACGGGCGGAGCAGCGGTCGGCGTCGTCGACCGGGGCGTAGACCTGGCGGGCGTGGCCGGTGGCGAGGCTGGCCGCCACGTGGCCGCCGGCCGAGCAGCCGAGGACCGCGACGCGCGTCGGGTCGATGGCGGCGTCGCGTCGGATCAGGCGGATGGCGCGCTGGGCGTCCTGCAGCGGGGCGTCGGCCGGATCGGCCCAGCCCTCAGCGGGGAGACGGTAGCGCAGGACGAAGCTGGTGACGCCGGCCTGGGCCAGGCGGCGGGCGATCTCGAAGCCCTCCTTGTCGATGACCACCCGGATGTAGCCCCCGCCGGGGGCGATAAGGCAGGCCGCGCCACTGGGCCGGGCGGGGCGGAAGACGGTCATCAGGGGCGCGCCGACGCCGGTGACATAGCGGTCCTGAACGCCGGACGTGGCGATCCGGTCGACGATCGTCTCCTGGGGCAGGCGGGCCAGGGCGCCGGGCGGGCGGCGGGGCCAAAGCGGGATGATTTCGGTGGGGTCCGAGGTCTGGGCCAGGCCGGGCGCCGCCGCGCCGGCGGCGGCCAGGGTCAGCAGGCTTCGACGGTCGACATGCATAATGACACCGGTATCATTCGTCGTTTTGGTCGGCTAGACGTGGCCGTCATGTGGACACGACGCACCGTGCTGGGGTCGGCGACGGCGCTGCTGGCGCGCCCGTCGGCGGCGCGCGCCATGCCGGCGCTGGACGCGGCCTGGGGCGGGCCGGTGGATGTCGCCGTCGCCAGCCGCCAGGCGAAGCGCGAGATCCGGCGGCTGACGGCGCGGGCGGATGGGTTGCTGCGCGGCCAGGGGCTGGCGCGCGGGACGGTGGCCCAGCGGATCGCGAGCCTCTTCGCCGATGACCGCTATCTCTATCCGGACGACGATGCGGGCCGCGAGCGGGCGGTGGCGGGGATGAACGCCCGGCTGGCGGCGCTGCGCCCGCGATTGGCGGCGGCGTTCGAGAAGATGGCCATTCCGGCGGCAGAGGTGCGGCGGATGTCGCCGGCCGACGCGGCGCGCGGGCGGGGCGGCTATCGGGAGGCCGGCGCCTATTATGTGGATCTGAAGGCGATCCGGGCGCGGCCGGCCTGGACCCTGCCCAGCGTGGCCTTCCACGAGACGGTTCCCGGCCACGCCCTGCAGACGGCGCAGCAGGCCGCGGGTCCGGCGGCGCCGGGCGTGCTGAACATCTATGCCGAGGCTTGGGCGACCTATGCCGAGCAGTTGGCCGCCGAGCTGGGCGCCTATGACGGCGACCCGCGGGGCGAGCTGGGCTATCTGCACTGGCGGCTGTGCCGCATGGCGCGGATCGTGGCCGACATCGGGCTGGGCGCCCGCGGCTGGACGGAGGCTCGGGCGGTCGCGGCCATGGGCGCCATCCAGGGACCGGCCATCGCCTTCACCACTCCGGCGGCGGACGTCGCCCGGATGCGGCAGGCGCCGGGGATCTATGCCGCGCAAGGTCTGGGCGCCTTGCGGATCGCGCGCCTGCGTCCGAGGCGTCCGGCGGCGTGGCCGGATTTCCATGCCCGCCTTCTGACCGATGGGCCGTGGCCCTGCGTTATGCTGTCCGAACGGGTTGCCAAGGGATCGCCGCGATGAACGACATGAAGATCGCCCACGTGCCCGAGGCCGCCGCCGGCGAGGCGGTGCACTATCTGGAAGCTCTGCTCGAGGATGTGATCCGCTATCTGGACGGCGAGGATTCCGCCGCCCTGGTGAAGCGGGCGCGGGACGTGGCGCGGCAGGACGACGAGGAGGCGCTGGAGGCGCTGTTCTCCGCCCTGCGGCCGGACCAGGCCGTCTATCTGGCGCGGGCGTTCACCTGCGCCTCGATGCTGTCGAACCTGGCCGAGGACGTGGCGGGCCGACGGCGCGCCATCGAGGCGGAGATGGAGCCCGGCGCGCTGCCCCACACCCTGGTCGAGGCCGCCAAGCGCCTGGGGCCGAAGGCGGCGGGGCGGATCGTGCCGCGCATGGCCGTGGCGCCCGTGCTGACCGCCCACCCGACGGAGGTGCGCCGCCGCGCGGTGGTCGAGCGGGAGGCGGAAATCGCGCGGCTGATGTCGCTGCGGAGCCACCACCTGGCGGCGTCGGCGGAGCGGCGGCTGCGGGAGGACCTATTTCGGGAGGTGGCGCTGCTGTGGAAGGCGCGGATGCACCGGCCCGAGCGGATCAGCCCGGCCGACGAGATCCGCAACTCGCTGGCCATCGTGCGGCGATCGATCCTGCCGGCGCTGTCGCAGCTGTACGACGACTGGAGCGCCGCGTTCGAGACGGCGACGCCGCTGACCCTGGGCTCGTGGCTGGGCGGGGACCGGGACGGACATCCGGGCGTAGACGGCGACACCCTGCGGCTGGCCATGCGCTCGCAGGCGCGGCTGATCCTGAACCACTATTCCGACGAGGTGCGGGCCCTGTGGTTCGACATGGCGGTGAGCGCCGACCTGTCGCCGGCCAGTGCGGGGGTCGTGGCCCTAGCCAACGCCTCGCCCAGCGCCGGGACCGA
>JAIXTR010000342.1 GCA_027483845.1 Caulobacteraceae bacterium
CGGCGCCTTCGCCTGCGGCCCCTCGACGCGCTGGATCAGCGCGGCCGGAACAGGACCTCGCCCCCGCGGCGTGCGCCGTTCACCCGGTCGAGCTGTACCACGACGTCGATGACCCGGCTGACGTAGGTCTGGACCTTTTCCCAGCCTAGATCGATGCCGGAGGTGAGCGCGAGGAGGGCGATCTGGTCCAGAGCGCCGGCCGGGCTGTCGGCGTGAATGGTCGTGAGCGAGCCCGGGTGGCCGCTGTTCACGGCGCGGAGGAAGGCGAAGGCCTCGCGGCCCCGGAGTTCGCCCAGCAGGATCCGATCGGGGCGCAGACGGAGCGCGGCCGCGAGCAGGGCGTCGGCGTCGACCTTGGCCTCGCCCAGGTCGCCCCGGACGGCGACCAGGCCGACGCTGTTGGGATGATCGAGCCGCACTTCCGGCGCGTCCTCGATGACCAGCAGCCGTTCGTCGCGGTCAATCTCCTTGACCAGGGCGTTGAGCAGGGTGGTCTTGCCGCTGCCGGTGCCGCCGGAGATCACGATGGTCTTGCGGCTCTTCACGGCGGCTTTCAGGAAGCCTAGCAGGTCGCCGCTCTCAAGGATCGCCTCCAACGCCGCGTCGGCGTCGCGGGACTTTGCTACGTCGGTGCGGTGCGCCGCGTCGAACAGCCCCTCGCGCGCCAGGTCGGCCACGCTCATGTCTGAGATCAGATGCTTGCGGACCGCCATGATCAACCCGCCGCGCGTGGCCGGCGGCGAGACCACCTGCACCCGCGAGCCGTCGGGGAGAGTGGCCGAGAGCAGGGGCTGTTCGCGATTGACGCCCTGGTGGCTGGCGGCGGCGATCTGGCGGGCCAGACGCTGCAGCGCCATCTCGTCCAGCTGGTCGGCGGGCTCGCGGCACATGGCCCCGCCGGTGGTCTCGACCCAGACCTCGCCGGGGCGATTGATCAGCACATCTGTGACGTCGGGCCGCGATAGCCAGGGCGCCAATGGCGCCAGATAGGCCGATAGATAGACGTTGGCTGTCATCGGGCGTTGGCGGTCATCGGGCGACGGCCGAGAAGTCCAGGTCGCGGGCCACGGAAACCTGGACCGGCACGCCTTGGGCGACCTTGATGGTGTCCGGCATGTCGATCTGCTTCTGCAGGGCAATGGCGGCGGGGTTCGACCCCTGGCCGCCGGCGCCGCCGATCACCAGGGTGGTGCTGTCGCCGCTGCTGGCGCTGTTGGCCAGGGCCTGACCGCCGGCGCTGATCACCGTCAGCAGGATCGACGAGCCGAAGCGGCGGACGAAGTGGGTGTCGACTTCGCCGTCCAGGCCGCCACGGCCCAGGCGGTCGGTGGCGGGCGAGCCGATGTCGATGCTGACGCCGGTGGGGGTGATGATCCGCGACCAGACGACGAACGCACGGGTCTGGCCGACGGCGGCGGCGCTCTTGTACTGGCCGACCAGGCGCGAACCGCGGGGGATCAGCACCCGGCTGCCGTCAAAGCCGCGCACGTCGCGGCTGACCACCGCGCGCACGGCGCCTGGCAGATCGGAGTTGATGGCGGTCTCGAGCGTGGCCGGGATGACGGAGCCCTGGGGAATGGTCCGGCTGAGGTCGCGCATCTGTCCGGCGCGGGCCGTGTCGCCCAGGCCGCGGGTCACGCCGGCGGCGAACCGCTCGTCGGCCGACTGGCGGCCATCGTTGGCGGACGGCGCGGGTGCGCCCGGTTGCACGGCTGTGGCCTGCGCCATCTGGGTGGCGTCGGCAGGCGCGCCATTGTTGGTGAAGTCCACGACGACGGTCGGGGCGCGCCAGTGGGCCTGCTCGGGGTCCACCGGCGGGGCGACGGACTGCTGAACATAGGGCGCGGGCGCGGCGACGGCCGGCGCGGGGGGCGGGGCAGGCGTGGCTGCGGCCGGCTGGGCCGGGGTGGCTGTGGTCGTGGCGGCCGTGGTCTGCGGCGTCTGGGCTTTCGCTGCGCGGCTGCTGGAGAGGCCGTTGAACACCATAACGCCCAGCACAGCGGCGCCCGCGAACCCGGCCCAAACCGTCCAAGGCGAGTCCGACGCCTGCACCTTGGGGCGCACCGCCGCGCTCCGCGCGAACACGGGGCTGAGATCGGACGGGGATTGAGGTTTACGCGTCATCGCCGCCACCACGGGTCCTTCTTGCGCTGCCGCAGCGCGCTGGCTTCCTCGACCCGGAAGCCGTCGTTGTAGATGCGGGTCACCTCGCCGCCACGCCGCAGAACGAAGCCGCGCGTGACGCGATCGACCACGAGGTAACCATCGCGTTGCCGGGTGTTGACCACCGCCTCGCCGCCATCGGCGTCCAGCGCGAAGATCGCCGGCAGATCCTCGGCCTCGCGAAACGCGAAGTAGGTGTCCATCCCGTCGTCGAACACCTTCACGGGTAGGGTCTTGCCCGAACCCTCGTAGGAGTAGGCCACATTGCGTTCGGCCGGCGGGGCCGGCGGCGGCGGGGGGGCGACATAGGCGACCACCGGCGGCGCATAGAGGAAGCGGACGCTGAACGGCGCCGTCCGGGCGGCCGCGCGCGGGCGCAGGCTGAGCTCGAAGTTGTAGCGCCGCATGTTGGTCACCACCGTCATGTTCGTCGGTGGCCGGGCGGACATCGGCTTCAGGAACAGCAGGTTGGCGCGACGATTGGGCGTGACCTGCCAGCCCAGGGAATCGCCGATGGCGACGTTCTCGATCCGCTCGGCGGGGTCGAACTCGACCGAGAGCTGGTAGCCCAGCGCGACCCGCAGCTCGACCACCTCTTCGGGGTCGTAGGCCACGACGTGAATGCGCGGGTCGCCGGGGCCTGGCTGGGGCACGACGGCCAGCGCGGGGCTGGCGAACAGGGCCGCGGCGGCGGCGAGGGCGGTCAAGCGGATCATCGTGTGGCTCCCGCGCGGCGCGCGGTGAAGGCGGGGCGGCGATAGGCGTCGCCGAGGCGCAGGGTCTCGCCCACCGGCGCGGCGGAGGTGCGGCTGGAGGCGGCGGCCGTCGCGGCGGCGGCGCTGGACGCCGAGCGGGTGCGGGCGGTGGCCTGGGACTGGTCGCGCTGCAGATCGAACGCCAAGCGCTCCGCGCGGGAAGGCGGGGCGATCAGCCCCTGAGCGCCCGCCGGCGTCGCCGTGGCTGGCGCGGGGGACAGGGCGCCGAGCGTGCGGTCCGTCCGCGCCGCGGGCAGCCGGAAGCCCAGGGCCATGACGCACGCACCAATGACCAGCGCCAGTTGGCCGGCGGCGAACACGAATACCAGGGCCGCAGCGCTCATCGCGGTCTGCGACTCGAGCCGGAGCGAAACCCGCTGCTCGGTCAGCGTCGCGACCCAGGGATCGAGCACGGACAGCATGAGTACGATCAGCAACCAGGCGACCAGCGGGGTGAGGGCGGAGGCGGCCAGCGCCCGCAGCCAGCCGACGAACAGGCCCCGCGTCGCCGGGATCAGGGCCAGGACGATGAAGATCGGGCCGACGGCGGTGAGCACGCCGATGGACAGGGTCGCCGCCGAGATTACGCCGGCGCTCACCACGAAGAGGGTCGCCGACGCGGCGGCCGTCGCTTCCGCAGCCGCGGCCTGCGGGCTGGAATAGCCTTTGGCGTTCGGGCCGGCGAGCTTGCCATAGGCCGCCGCTGTCTCGCTGAACTCGGTATAGGCCGCCTGCAGCCCGTCGACCGGGCTGGCGGACAGGCCGGTGTTGTTGGCCGCCTGCATCGGGGCGGAGACAAGCGCCGCGATCTCGACGGGCGCGCGGTCCGCGACGTCGAAGACCAGGGTCTGGAAGGTGGCCCAGCTGCTCACGAGCGCCAGGATCAGGCCGATCTTGAGCGCGATGCCCGGCGCATCGGCAAGCCGGGCCGCGCCATGGGCGAACAGCAGCCGATAGCCGATCAGCGCCACATAGATCGTCAGCAGCGCGGTGAGCGCGGTCTGAAAGACCGAATTGCCCGACGTCAGGGCGAGATAGCCGCCCTGAGCGTAGGCCTGGGTCTGGCAGTCCACGGTGGCGAGTACGCCGCGGATGATGCCGTCGTCGATCAGGGCGGCGCAGGAATTCATGCGGCGTTCCGGCCCTTGCGGTCCGGCTCGGCCATGAAGGTCGGCAGC
This sequence comes from Caulobacteraceae bacterium, assembly GCA_027483845.1. Taxonomy (GTDB): domain Bacteria; phylum Pseudomonadota; class Alphaproteobacteria; order Caulobacterales; family Caulobacteraceae; genus Phenylobacterium. The sequence goes on from JAIXTR010000342.1 coordinate 4,097, forward strand.
CAGGCGGCTGGCTCGTCGCCCACCTGTTCGCGCAGCGCGTCGAGCCGCCGGACGGCCCGCTCGGTGCCGGCCAGCACGGCCAGCTCGCCCGACAGGCCGGTGAGGTCCAGGCGCGCCACCACGCTGTGGTCGCCCCGCTTGATCAGGAAGCAGCGCGAGGTGTCGGGCAGGGTGCGCACCAGCTCGAACTCATGCTCGGTCAGGCCGAAGCCGTCGACATAGTCGGCCGCCTTCGCGCGGGCGTTGGGGAAGAAGATCTGGGTCGCGGCCTGCTCGATGATCGCCGAGGCGATCCGGCTGTCCAGGGCGTCGGACGCCGACTGGGTGCAGAAACCCACCAGCCCGTTCCGCTTCCGGATGGTCTTTTCCCAGTCCTTGATGCGGCGCACGAACACGGGGTCGTCCAGGACCTTCCAGCCCTCGTCGACGATGAACATGGCCGGGTTTCCGTCCAGCCGCTGCTCCAGTCGGTGGAACAGGTACATCATCGCCGGCACCCGGATGGTCGGCGCGTCCAGGACCTTGGTCATGTCGAAGCCCAGAATGCGGGTCTCGATGTCCAGCAGGTCGTCGGCGTTGTCGAACAGCCAGGCGTGGTCGCCGCTGTCGCACCAGGCCGAGAGCCGCGAGGCCAGGTCTCCGGCGCTGGGCCGGCGGGCGCCCCGGAAGAGTTCCCGCAGATAGCGTAGGCGCCGGTGACCGGGCGGCTGGGCGAAGTTGGCGTCGATCGCGTCGGCGATCATGGCGCGATCCTCGGAGTCCAGCGTCTCGCCCTCGGCGGTCAGCAACTGGGCCACCCATTCGCCGAGGAAGGCGCGGTTACCGGGGGTGTCGGGCATGGCCAGGGGGTTAAACCCGGTGGGCTCGCCCGGCGAGATCACGTCGTAGCGGCCGCCGATGGCGCGGATGAAGGGCTCGGCCCCGCGGTCCTTGTCGAAATAGGCGATCCGCGGCTTCAGCCGCTCGGCCTGGGCCAGCAGGAAGGTGAGCAGCACGGTCTTGCCCGAGCCGGACGGGCCGATGACCGTGAAGTTGCCAAGGTCGCCGTTGTGGAAATTGAAGTGGTAGGGGCCGAAGGCGGTGGTCTCGAGGACCGCGATGGCCGGGCCCCAGTGATTGCCGTCGGCCTGACCCGTCGGGTGGTTGTGGAAGCTGGCGAGGCCCGCGAAGTTGCCCGCCGAGATCATCGCCTTGCGGGCGATGAACTTGAAGTTGGCCGGGAACTGCGCCCAGAAGGCCGGCTCAAGGTTCACGTCCTCGCGCACCGCCACCGCGCCCATCTCGGCGAGGGACGATTGGATGTCGGCGATGCCGGCGTCGAGCTCGTCGAGCGTGTCGGCCTTGGCCAGGATGGTCAGGTGGTGTTCGCCGTAGGCCGCGCGACCGGCGCCGACGTCGTCGCGGGCTTGGGCCAGTTCGCCCCGCAGGCTGAAGGCGTCGTCCTCGGCGGCTTTCAGGCGGCGCAGGGCCAGGCCCATTCGGTCGAGGGCCGCCTGGCGGTCGATGAAGGCGAAGCTCTCGGTGAGCACCATCTCCATCGGCAGGCGCAGCACGCCGTCCAGCAGGCCGGGGGCCGTGCGGGCCGGATAGTCCTTCATCGACACCATGGCGCCGAAGCTGGAACCGTCGGGGCCGCCGCCGACTTCCATGGCGTCCAGGCCGAAGCTCAGGCGCCGGGTGGCGATGGCCTCGGAGAGGTCGCCGGTCGGGGCCAGCACCGGCCGCAGTTCGCCATTGAGGATCAGGCTGAGGAATTCGGCTGGCTCAGAGCGCTGCGCGCCGCCGCCAGCGGTGTAGAGGCCCAGGGTGCGCGCGCCATAGGGCGCCAGCGCGGCCGAGAACGCTTCGCGCGTCGCGTGCAGGTCGCGCAGGTCACGGGCGCTGTCGACCTCGCGGTTGCGCGAGCCCTTCATCAGTCGCTCAAGGAACCCGCCGGCGCCCTGGGTCGGGCGCATCACCAGGGTGAGGAAGATGTCGTTCACATAGAGCCGCCGGCCGGCCAACTGCTCGCGCCAGCGGGCGTCCAGCGTGCCGCAGAACGCCTCTTCCGGCGGGGCGGCGAAGGCCGGCGTCACGCGACGCCGAACCACGTGATGATAGAGGGCCAGGCGCGAGCTGGCCGCGCCGCGCAGCACCGTCTCGCGGATGGCCTTGCGATAGTTGAGTTCGTCGTCCGGCGCGGTCTCGAAGGGGAAGCCGGCCAGGTGCAGGGTCTGGACCAGCAGACCCTCGCGGGTGCGCACGGTCACCTCGTCCACGTGGCCGAGGTAGGGCAGGCGCGAGCCCACCGAGACCTCGCGGGGCGCCAGGACCTTGGCCGCGCCGGTGGTGAGGAACGCTCCGCTCATGGCCGGTACGAATTCCCCTGCCAGAAGGCGAAATTGCGGACCCGCGGGCAGGTGGACAGTCGCGTCACCCACAGGTCGAAGAACCGCGGCTCGCGCAGCGATCCGACGTAGCCCACCGCGTGCAGGACCACCGCGATCAGCAGCGCCCAGAACGAGCGCGTGATCAGGAACGCCTCGGCGGTGACGATCAGGTTCAGCACCGCGAACGGATAGGTGACGCCGCCGATCATCTGGGGCCGCGTGAGCGCCGCGAACACGGGGTCGGAGGCGAGGCGGCTCATGGGCTAGACGCCGCCCGCCAGCGAGCGGATGCCGCCGACGATCGTCACCGCGCCGAAGATGATGAAGATGCCGACCAGGACGACGATGCCGCGCCGCCAGTCGAACCGGCCGGTCAGCATCAGATAGCCGATCAGCGCCACGGCGATGACCGCGGCTGTGGTGGCGAGGTTCCCCAGCAGGGTGCCCTGGACCCAGTTCAGGGCGGCCAGCAGCGGCGACGAGCCGGCAGGATCGCCCTGGGCCTGGGCGTGAGCGGGCGCTGCGGCGGCGAGGGCGGCCAGGACCGCGAGGGACGGAAGCTTTTTCATGGGCCTCACTCAGCGCCGGCGCCCGCGGCCGGGGCGGCCGCCAGGCGCGCCATGATGGCGCGGACATAGGATTGGGTTTCGGCGTAGGGCGGCACGCCGCCGTAGCGTTGGACGGCGAGCGGACCGGCGTTGTAGGCCGCCAGCGCCAGCTTCACGTCGCCGAAGCGCCGGAGCTGCTGGGCGAGGTAAGCCGCGCCGCCGTCGATATTGCCTCTGAGATCCGCCGGGTCCACGCCGAGGTCGCTAGCGGTTGTCGGTAACAGTTGCATGACACCGCGCGCGCCTTTTGACGAAACCGC
>JAIXTR010000233.1 GCA_027483845.1 Caulobacteraceae bacterium
GTGCGTCACGCCGACGGGCGTGCAAAGTCCCGCCGTCATTACCAAATGATACGACAGGCTCACAGGGCCGGATGCGTCCGGCCCCGGAACATGGTCGTATGAGGGCATGATGCTATTGCAGATCGTGCTGGGCGTGCTGGCCGCCATGACCGTCGTCATGGTCGCGGCGTGGGCGTTCGGACTGAAGACCCGCAACGGCGGATGGACCGACGTCTTCTGGAGCTTTGGGACCGGCGCGGTCTTGGCTGGCGCGGCGCTCGCCGCCACCGGGGCCGACACCAACCTCGTTCGCCGGGTGGTCATCGCAGCCTTCATGCTGGGCTGGGGTCTGCGCCTGGGGCTGTATCTGGCGCCGCGCGTGGCCGGCCACCCCGAGGACGTACGCTACGCCGGCTTCCGCGAGCAGTTCGGCGACCGCTACCCGATCGGGATGTTGTTCGTGACCCTGCCCCAGGCGCTGGCGACCGGCTTGCTGGCGGTGTCGGTCGTGACGGCCGCCAGCCGGCCGGAGCCCGCCCTGGACCTGCGCGACGCCCTCGCAGGCGTCCTTTTCCTGGGCGCGCTGGCGGGCGAGACGCTGGCCGACGCGCAGATGAAGCGCTTTCGGGCCGCCCCGGCCAACAAGGGCAAGATCATCGAGACGGGGTTGTGGGCATGGTCGCGGCACCCGCACTATTTCTTCCAGTGGCTGGGATGGATGGCCTTCCCGGTCCTGGCCCTGGATCCCGGCCGTCCCTTGAGCCTGCTGACCCTCGTGGCGCCGGCTGTGATGTACGGCCTGCTGCGCTATGTGTCCGGCGTGCCGCCCCTCGAAACGGCCATGCTCAAGTCGCGCGGCGAGGCCTTCAAGGACTACCAGGCGCGCGTCAGCGTCTTCTTCCCCCTCCCCCCGAAGCAAAGAGCCTGAGTCCGTATGACTTTCACGTCCGCCATCATCGACACCTTCGAAGGCGCGCCGCTTCCCGACACCGTCCGCAAGACCGCGATCCACCTGCTGGTGGCCAACGCCCGGCGCGAGCATTCGAAGGCCGGACCGGGGACGGAGGCCGCCTTCGCCCGCGACATGGCGGAGCATCCGATCGCCGTCCACACGGACGCGGCCAACGCCCAGCACTACGAGGTGCCGGCGGATTTCTTCCTCAACTGCCTGGGCCCGCAGCTCAAGTATTCCTCCTGCCTGTACCGAACGCCCACGGACACCCTCGCCCAGGCGGAAGAGCACGCGCTGGCGGAGACCGCCGCCCACGCCGATCTGCAGGACGGACAACGTATCCTGGAGCTGGGCTGCGGCTGGGGCTCGCTGTCCCTGTGGATGGCCAAGACCTATCCGAACGCGAAGATCACCTCGGTCTCGAACTCCGCCAGCCAGAAGGCCCTCATCATGGCCCGGGCGCAGGAGCGGGGCCTGGGCAATCTCGGGGTCATCACCTGTGACATGAACGACTTCGAGGCGCCGGGCGAATTCGACCGGGTGGTCTCGGTCGAGATGTTCGAGCATATGTCCAACTGGCGCGCCCTGCTGGCGCGGGTGAAGACCTGGCTGAAGCCTGACGGCCGGCTTTTCATCCACGTCTTCACGCACAAGACCACGCCGTACCGCTTCGACTTGAACGACGAGGCCGACTGGATCGGGAAGTACTTCTTCTCCGGCGGGGTGATGCCCAGCCATGGCCTGATGGCCCAGTTCCCCGACCTGTTCGCCGTCGAGCAGGACTGGCGCTGGAGCGGCACGCACTATGAGCGCACCGCCCTGCACTGGTTGGATGCGTACGATCGCAACCTGGCGAAGATACGGCCCGTGCTGGAGGCGACCTACGGCAAGGACGCGACGCTCTGGCATCGACGCTGGCGCTTGTTCTTCCTCGCCACGGCCGGGCTCTTCGGTCACCGTGACGGGACGGAGTGGGGCGTGAGCCACTATCGGCTCAAGCCGGCCTGACGGCGGATCCGGGGACCCAGATGCTGAGACTGATCGCCACCTACTTCGCCACCGCGGTGGCCTTCCTGATCCTGGACCTGATCTGGCTGACCCAGTTCGGGCCCAAGCTGTACTTCCCGCTGCTCGACCCGGTGGCCCTGCCGCAGGCGCGGATCGCGCCGGCCGTGGTGTTCTATTTCGTCTACATCGCCGGGGTGCTGGCGCTGGCGGTCTGGCCGACCCGGGACAAGCCGCTGATCAAGACCACGATCACCGGCGCCATGCTGGGTGGGCTCTGTTACGCCACCTACGATCTGACCAACCAGGCGACGCTGCGGGTGTGGGCCACGCACATCACGATCATCGACATCACCTGGGGCACGTTCCTCACGGCGGTGGGCGCGACCGTGGGCGGGTTCGTCATTCGGCGCATGAAGGCCTAGCCGCCGCGCCCTTCCGCGTGCATTCTGCTTTCGAAGAATGATCACGATACAGTGTAAATCTGTACGCGGAGGAATGAGATGGACGCGGTTCTGGAACGTCAGGATCTGACCCAGCGGCTGGAAGCCGCGGCTGTAACCGGCATGACCATGGCGGTGTGGGCCGACGTCCAGCCTGACAAGGCGGCGGTGGTCGATCCCGATGGGACCAGCCGCTCCTTCGCTGAGGTCAACGCCAACGCTAACCGGCTGGTGCGGCTGTTGCGGAACGCGGGCCTGAAGGCCGGGGCCGCGGTGGCGCTGGTGATGTCCAACCGCCACGAGTTCCTCGAGATTCAGTCGGCGACCGTGCGGGCGGGCTTCCGCATCACGCCGGTGAACTGGCACCTCAACGTCGACGAGGTCGCCTACATCCTTAACGACTGCGAGGCCGAGGCGGTGTTCGGCGAGGCGCGGATCGCGTCGGTCCTCACCGCGGCGGCCCAGGCGCCGGGCCTGAAGATCAAGGTGGCGGTCGGCGGCGAGCTCGACGGCTTCGTGAACTACGACGCGGCCATCGCCGACCTGGATCCCTCGGACATCACCGATCCCGTGCTGGGCAACCAGATGCTCTACACGTCCGGCACCACCGGCCGGCCCAAGGGCGTGTTCCGCCCGGCCCCGGTGATCACGCCGCACGCCATGTACGCCGTGCGCGGGTACGACAAGGACTCGGTCCAGCTCTGCGCCGGCCCCGCCTATCACGCCGCCCCACTGGCCTTCGACGTCCGCGCCGCCATGGGGGCGGGCGCGACCCTGGTGTTCCTCGACAAGTGGGACAGCGAACACACCCTGCGCACGATCGCGCAGCATCGTGTGACGCACATGCACCTGGTGCCGATCATGTTCCAGCGCCTGCTGGCGCTGCCCGCCGAGGCCAAGGCGCGGCACGACATCTCCAGCGTGAAGTACATCGTCCACGGCGCGGCGCCCTGCCCGCCCGAGGTGAAGCACGCCATGATCGAATGGTTCGGCCCGGTGCTGAGCGAATACTACGCCGGCTCCGAAGGCGGCGCGGGCTTCATGATCAACTCCGACGAATGGCTCCGGAAGCCCGGTTCGGTCGGCAAGCGGCCCGAACTGCTGGGGTCGAAGATCCTGGACGACCAGGGCAATGAACTGCCCCCGAACGTGTCGGGGACCATCTATCACCAGCTGCCGCCCGGCGGCGGGTTCACCTACTACAAGGACGAGAAGAAGACCCAGGCGTCGCGGGTCGGCGACTACTTCACCATGGGCGACATGGGGTACTTCGACGA
>JAIXTR010000538.1 GCA_027483845.1 Caulobacteraceae bacterium
ACGGACCCTCGCGACCCAGCACGGTGATGGCCTCCATTCCCTGGTAGGGCATGAAGCCAACCTGGACGTCTCCCGGCTTTGCGGTCGCCTGATAAAGGGCCACGATGTCGCCGATCAGGCGGCCCAGGTCGATGATCCGCGGTTGGTCGCGGGAAAGTTCGGCGTCGAGGCGTGACGCGTTCGAGATGTCCGTCACGAGGCGGTCCAGCCGCTGGACATCGTTCTTGAGGACGTTGAGCAGACGCTCCCGCGCCGTGGGGTCGCTGACGATGTCGAGGGTCTCGACGGCCGAACGGAGCGAGGTCAGCGGATTGCGGATCTCGTGGGCTACGTCGGCGGCGAAACTTTCGATGGCGTCCATGCGCTCGGAGAGCGACTGGGTCATGGATTCCAGACTGCGGGTCAGGTCGCCCACCTCGTCGTCGCGCTTCGCCAGGTCCGGCAGCGAAATCGCCCGCGCCCGGGCCTGGCGCACCCGGTCGGCCGCGCGCGCCAGGCGCAGCACCGGCTGGGCGACCAGGCTGTTCAGCAGCAGCGACGAGGCGACCGTCACCGAAATGGCGATCAGGATGAAGGGGATCAGCGCGCGGCGCTCGTCGGCGATGATCTTGTCGACGTCGCTGGCCTCCAGCGTCACGACGCCCAGCACGGCGCGGACATGCTGGATCGGGATCGAGACCGACACCACCTGTTCGCCGTTCTCGCCGCGGCGCTTGTGGGCGGGGTGTCCCCCCTGCAGCGCGGCCGCGACCTCGTCGGCCAATGCTTGTCGGGCGTTCGGCCGGGCGGGCCGCAGGCCCTCGGGCAACCAGTCGAAGCGCGTGGAGGTCTCGTCGCGTCCGCGGGCCGGCGGCAGGTCGCGGCGTACGACCTCGTCCGCCATCCAGTCACTGTCGGCGACCAGCCGGCCCCGGCTGTCGAACAGGCGCGCGCGCTGGGCCTTGGGGTTGGACAGGGTCTGCAGCAGCTCCGTGGCCAGAGCCGCGTCCATCTGCGGCTCGGGCTCACCGACCGTTGCGGCCTGGTTGAGGATGCTGGCGATCAGCTCGCCCTGGGTCGTCAGGCTGTCGATCCGCGCGTTCACCAGCCCCTGGCGAACCTCATTGAGAACCAGGGAGCCCACGATGATCACCGCTAGGCCCAGCAGGTTCAGCGCCAGGATCAGCCGACCGAGGCGCGATCCCGGCAGGCCGCGATAGCGCGAACGGCGGCGCGGCCGCGCGACCGCCCCGCCTTCGCGCTCTCCTGGCGGCTCAGGATTCCCGGTAGCGGTAGCCGACGCCATAGAGGGTTTCGATCGCGTCGAACTCAGGATCCACCTCGCGGAACTTCTTCCGCATACGCTTGATGTGGCTGTCGATGGTGCGGTCATCGACATAGACCTGATCGTCGTAGGCCGCGTCCATCAGGTTGTCGCGGCTCTTCACGAAACCGGGACGCTGGGCCAGCGACTGCAGCAGCAGGAATTCGGTGACCGTCAGCTTGACCGACTTTCCATCCCAGAGGCTCTCGTGGCGGGCCGGATCCAGGGTCAGTTTCCCGCGCTTCACGGCCCGGGCGGCGACGTCGGCGGGGGCCATCGGCGGACCTTCCGCTCCGTCTGTCTCACCGCGGCCTGCGCGGCGAAGCACGGCCTTCACACGTTCGATCAGCAGGCGCTGGCTGAACGGCTTGTGCATGTAGTCATCGGCGCCGAGGTTGAAGCCGAGGATCTCGTCGATCTCCTCGTCCTTCGACGTGAGAATGATGACGGGCATGTCCGAGGTCCGGCGGAGGCGTCGCAACACCTCCATGCCATCCATGCGCGGCATCTTCACGTCGAGGATCGCCACGTCCGGCGGGTCGTTCTCGAGCGCGGCGAGACCCGAGGCGCCGTCATAGTAGGCCTTGACGGTGTGCCCATGGCTCTCCAGCGCGAGGCTGACGGACGTGACGATGTTCTCGTCATCGTCGACGAGGGTGATCTTCGCCATCTGAGGTGGAACTCTCCTTAACCAGTCGTGCGCGAAGGTATTGAGCCTTCACCGTGGCCTCAATGGGGCCGTTGGAACAAGGCGAACAAAGTCAAGACAGCCTTAAGGTTGTTGAGAGAACGTCATTCCTCGCAAGGGGATGCGTAGATGAATGGGTCGAGAGTGCATTTCGAAGTGTTCATCCGGAAGGTCCCCGGCGCCGCATGGACGCTGGACCTCGCCACGGAGAACCGTGCGACCGCCCTCAGCACGGCCCAGGACCTCATGGCCGCCGGTCGGGTCGCCGCCGTCAAGGTGACCAAGGAGGTCTTCGACGAAGAGCTCCGCGAATTCCAGTCGATCGTCATTCAGAAGCTGGGCGCGGCCGAAGTGGTCGCGAAGTCCAAGCCCCAATCCGAAGCCCAACCGCTGTGCGTCACGCCGCAGGATCTTTACACCCTGCACGCCCGGGAGCGGATCGGCCGCCTGCTCGAGACGTGGTTGGAGCGCAACAGCGCCACGCCGTCCGAACCGCTCCACCGCCCCGACCTCGTCGAAAAGCTGGAAGCGTCCGGCATCGACCTACAGCACGCCATCCAGAAGATCGCCATTCCCGAGGCCCACGCCCGGTCGATGTCAGTCCATGAGCTGATCCGCGTCTTCCACACGCTGATCGAGCGCGCCGTGGAACGGCTGCTCAAGGACCACCGGAAGGGTGTTCTGCCCAATCTGGACAAGGAGAAGTTCGCCTCGGCCGCCGAACGCCTGGTCCAGGACCCCGAGCGCAGCTACCTGCTGGGCGCCGGCGTCGCCGCCGCGATCGCGCCGGCCAAGACCTGGTCCGACAAGGTCAACCTGCTGCTCGATCTCGCCGACGCCGCGCCCGAGAAGGGCGCCGGCCGCGGCCTGGCGCTCAATGTGATCCAGCAGCCGCTGGCCGAGATTCTCGAGGCCAAGCCCGGCATCACCGATGTGCTGGGCAAGGGCCGAGACCTGGGCGCCAACCTGGCCGCCATGACCCGGTTGGCCGCCTACGATTCCGTCGAACGACTGATGCAGGTCGAGTCCTCGGTCGCCAAGGTCATGCCCGAGCTGTCGCCCCAGGCGACGCGGCTGGCCCAGTGGCTGACCGGCGACCACTTCCAGGAAACCCGCGCCGCGATCGGACGACGCATCCTGCGAGAACTGGTCGGCCCGCGTCGCCTTTGCCCTGGTGAGGCGGCCCGCGAGATCGACGTGCTGCGCGCGCTGGCCATGTCGCTCACCGCCGCGGCCGGCAAGCTGCTGCCGCTGGAAGAGGTGCAATCCGCCTTCGTCGCCCGCTCGAAGATGCTGGTGACCGGCGACTTCGTGGAAGCCTACCTTGGCTCCGGCATGACCTCCCGCCAGGAGGTCGAGGCGCTGATCTGGCTCACGGAAAACATCATCGGCGCCGCCAACAAGCGCCAGGCCAGCGGATGGCTGAAGGCTGTCGTGGCCTCCATCCGCTTCGAGAAGGAAATGACCACCGCGCACGAACACGCCGGCGCGCGGCTGGGCGAGCTGGCGGCGCTGCACAAGGCCGTGGGCCGCTGCGGCCTTGTCCCCGAGGACTTCCAGCCGATCCAGGAGAAGCTTGGAGATCTGGGCGGCCAGGTCGAGGCGGCGGCCAAGCTGTCGCAGATTGTGGCGCGCGCCAACGTGCCGCTGCTCCAGCGCCTGATCCTGCTGCTGAAGCTGGCCTCCGGCGAGAACGCTCCGCTGGGGCCCGCCGCCAACCGCGCCCGCGCCGAGGCGCTGAGGCTGTTCAAGATGGACGAGACGCGCGCGGAATTGGCCGGAGCGCCCGATCAGTTCAGGCAGGTCCGCGATCTCATCAACCAGGCTGGGTTGGCCGCTTAGCCCTTCAGGGCGTCCGCCAGCGCGCCGACCACCGTCGCCACATCCCCATCTTCCATGCCCGGATAGAGCGGCAAGGACAGGCAGCGGGCATACCAGGCGTCCGCGCCAGGCAGATCCAGCTCGCCGTAGCGGTCGCGGTAGTAGGGCTGGCGGTGCACCGGAATGTAGTGGACCTGGCTGCCGACACCCCGCGCCTTCAGCGCCTCCACGACCTCCAGGCGCGAACACCCGGCGGCCTCGAAGTCGATCAGCACCGTCATCAGGTGCAGCACCGGGTCACTCCAGGTGGGGCGCGCGGCTGGCCGCACGAGGGGCGCCAGGGGGGCCAGCGCCGCCGCATAGGCCGCGGCCAGCGCCCGCCGCCGCGCAGCGAACCGGGGCAGCTTCGCGAGCTGGGACAGACCCAGGGCGCAGAGAATGTCGGGCAGGCGATAGTTGAAGCCCGGTTCGGGCATCTCGTACCACCAGGGCTCGGCGCCTTCGGGACGGACCATGCCGTGGCTGCGCAAGGTCCGCAATCGCGCGGCCAACGCTGCGTCGTTGGTGGTGACCATCCCGCCTTCGCCTGTCGCAATGGTCTTCACGGGGTGAAACGAGAAGGTCGCCATGGCCGAATGGCGTCCGTCACCCACGGTCTCGGCCAGATTGCCGAACTGCATGGTCGTACCCAAGGCATGCGGCGCGTCCTCGACCAGCACCGCCCCGGCGCTTGCGGCGAGGTCGGCCAAGGCCGGCAGTTCGGCGACGTCGCCGCGCAGATGCACCGGCAACACCGCGCGCAGGCGGCGCGGGCCCACGCGGGCGATCGCGTCGCTCAGGGTCTGCGGCGTCATCAGGCCCGTGTCAGGATCCACGTCGGCGAAGACCACCTCGGCGCCGACATAGCGGGCGCAGTTGGCGGTGGCGAGAAAGGTGACCGACGGCGCGATCACGACCTCGCCCGGCTCGACCTTCAGCGCCAGCATGGCCAGGTGCAGGGCCGCCGTGCCGTTCGCGCAGGCCACGGCGTGACGCGCGCCCACGGCCTCGGCGAAGGCCGTTTCGAACGCATCGACCATCGGGCCGGTGGTCAGGAAATCCCCGCGCAGGACGTCAGCCACCGCCGCGATGTCGTCTTCCTCGATGGTCTGGCGGCCGTAGGGCAGCATCCTCGTCGCTCTCACTCAGTCGTCAGCGCGGCGGCGACGCTTCGGCTTGCCGTCGTCCAGCATCGCCAGCAGGCCCGCACCGTCCAGCCATTCGTCGTTGGTGTCGGAGGCGTAGCTGAAGTCTTCGGCCAGCCGGCCCCCCACTAGCGGCGCGCGGGTGTATTCCACGAAGGCCGGCTCGATGGCGTAGCGGTCACCCAGGTCGACCGTGTTCCGGGCGTCATCCTGGCTGATCATCATCTCGTGCAGCTTCTCGCCCGGCCGGATGCCGATGGTCTTCATCGGCAGGTTGGGCGCCATGGCGGCGGCGATGTCGGTGATCCGCATCGACGGGATCTTGGGCACGAACACCTCACCGCCATGCATCCGGTCCAGCGAGGACAGCACGAAATCGACGCCCTCCTCGATAGTGATCAGGAAGCGGGTCATGCGGGGGTCGGTGATGGGCAACTCCGACGCGCCCCGCTGGATCAGCCGCTGGAAGAAGGGGATCACCGAGCCGCGCGAGCCCACCACATTGCCGTAGCGCACCACCGAGAACCGCGTGCCAATGTCGCCGGAGAGGTTGTTGGCGGCAACGAACGTCTTGTCCGAGGCCAGCTTGGTCGCGCCATAGAGGTTGATCGGGTTGCAGGCCTTGTCGGTCGAGAGCGCGACGACTTGTTTGACGCTGTTGGCCAGGCACGCCCGCACCACGTTCTCGGCGCCCATGATGTTGGTGTGGATACACTCCGACGGGTTGTACTCGGCCGCTGGCACCTGCTTCAGGGCCGCGGCGTGGATGACGATATCCACGCCCCGGAAGGCCAGCGACAGCCGCTCGCGATCCCGCACGTCGCCCAGGAAGAAGCGCATGGCCGCCATCTTCTCCGGCCCGAACCGCTCGGCGAGATCGATCTGCATCTCGCTCTGCTTCAATTCGTCGCGGGAGTAGACGATCAGTTTCCGGGGCTTGGCGCGATCCAGCACGGTTTCGATGAACCGTCGTCCGAACGAGCCGGTGCCGCCAGTCACGAGGATGACCTTGCCGTCGAGGTCGAGGTTGGTCGGCGCAAATCGGCCCAAGGGGCGCTCCGCTGGCAGCCTTATCGCGGCGCAGTCTGGCTGCGCCGCGTAAAGAGACCGCTAACCATGATCGGCGATATCGAAGGAATGGACCGTCGCCGCCTTCTCGCCACCGCCCTTTTCGCGGCCGCCGCCCCGGCCGTCGCCGCGGCTGCGGAAGAGAAGAAGAAGTCGGGGGGCGGATCCTACGTCCAGATCCCCACCCTGCTCGGCGCCACCAGCCGCGGGTCCAGCCGCCACGGCGTGATGTCCGTCGACTGCGGCCTGGACGTGCCGGACGAGGCGCTCCGCACCCGGGTCCAGCAATCCATCCCGCGCCTGCGCGCCGCCTTCGTGCAGATCGTGCAGACCTACGCGGCGGGACTGGGCGATGGGGCGATGCCGAACGCGGACTACCTAGCCCAGACGCTGCAGCGTCAGGCCGACACGGTGCTGGGCAAGCCCGGCGCGCGCCTGCTGCTGGGCTCCATCGTCGTCAACTAAGGCCGCTCAGGCCCCGGCCACGGCGTCCATAAAGGTCGCCAGGCGCACGTCCAACGCGCTGACGCCGTCCGCGTCGTGGGTTGTCAGCACCACCTCCACCCGGTTGTAGACGTTGAACCACTCCGGATGGTGGTCGAGCTTGTCGGCCATCAACGCGACCCGAGTCATGAACCCAAAGGCCGCGTTGAAGTCGTCGAAGGTGAAGGTCTTGGAGATCGCGTCACGGTCGCCGGCGTCCTTTGCCCAGCCCGACAGCTGCGCCAGCGCCGCCTCGGCCCCGATCTTTACCGGCCGGGTCACGCGGGCTCCCCCGCGCCGAAGGTCAGACCGGTATGACCGGCCAGTTCGTTGAGCGTCTGGTCCACGTTCACGACCTTGATCGCCTTCATGCCCAGGGCCGCGGCCGGCTTGCAGTTGATCCCCAGGTCGTCGAGGTAGACGCAGGCCTCGGGCTTCACGGCGAGCAGGTCGCACATCATCAGGTAGATGCGCGGGTCGGGCTTGCGCACCCCGGCCTTCGAGCTCTCGATGATCGCGTCGAACAGGGGCATGACCTGGGCCATCGCCCCCGCCGACTTCTGCGTCTCGGACTGGCCAGGACTGTGCATCGAGACGACGTTGTTGGTGATGCAGCCGACCTTGAACTGCGCCTTGCAGGCCTGCAGCGCCGCCACCATCCGCGGCCGCAGCTCGCCGTTCAGACGGGGCAGGACGTCGGCGCCGCGCAGCGGGTGGCCCAGGGCGGTGGATTCGGCCAGGAACATCGCGTCGAAACCGGCGGCGTCGATCTCATTGCGCTCGAACAGCGCCCAGGCGTTGGTGTCCGGGTTCATCGAGTTCACGCGGCGCACCAGGTCCTTGGGCAGCCCGCGCTCTTCCTCCAGGCGGTTGAACGCTTCGAAGGGCGAGGAGGTGAACACCCCGCCGAAATCCCAGATCACCGCCTCGATCGCCACTGCATCGTTCCTGAGCCGTTTCTTGAGCGGCCGGACGCTAGAGAGCCACAGTCGGACGTGCAAGTAAGGGCGATGCTTCCCTCCCGGTTTCCGCGGCCCGTGCGCCTGGCGCTCTACGCCCTGGCCGTCGCAATTTTGCTGGCGATGTGCCTGACCCCGACGGCGGATCTTCCGGATCCGGGGACGGGCGATCGGTTCGAACACATGGCGGCCTGGTTCATCCTGACGCTGTCGGGACTGATCCTCGCGCCTCGGCGGACCCTGGCGATCCCCGCCTTCGCCCTGATCTTCGGGGTGATCGTCGAGATTTTGCAGGCGGTCACGCCCTTCGGCCGCCATGGGGACCCGCTCGATCTGGCGGCCGACGTTGTCGGCGTGACCCTGGCCAGCCTGCTGTGGTTCGGCGTGCGGAGGCTGGCGCCCCGGGTGATCGACGCCGGCTGAGGCGCGCCCTATGACTACGCCCATGTCCGACACGCCCCCGACGTTCCTCTACCTCGCGGTCCCCTGCTACGGCGGGAACCTGACCCTGCATTTCGTCAGCTCGCTGTTGAAGCTGCAGGATGCCTGCCGCGAGCGCGGGATCGGCATCTACGTCGACATGATGGGCGGCGAAGCCCTGATCACCCGCGGCCGGTCGCGCCTGGCGGCCCGCTTCCTGGCGCACCAAGCCGCGACCCACATCCTGTTCATCGACGCCGACATCGGCTTCGCGCCGGAGAACGTCTTCCGCCTGCTGGACGCCAAAAAGGACGTGATCGCCGCAGTCTGTCCACTGAAGCGCATCGATTGGGACAAGGTCCGGATCGCCGCGAAGGCCGATGTGGCCGACCTGCAGTCGGCGGCCATCGGCTATGTGGTTCGCTTCCTGCCGACCGCCGACAAGAGCGTCGAGGTCGAGGACGGCATGGCCAAGGTCGCGTATGGCGGCACCGGCTTCCTGATGATCACGCGCCAGGCCATGCAGCGGATCGTCGACGCCCACCCTGAACTGCGCGCCAAGATGGGCGACATGGGCGACAAGCTGAACGACGAGGCGGTCATGGTGTTCGAGACCATGATCGAGCCCGAGACGGGGCAGTACCTCTCCGAAGACTACGCCTTCTGCCGCCGCTGGCGCGACCTGGGCGGCGATATCTGGGCCGATTTCGAGGCGCGCCTGACCCACGTGGGCCATGCGGCCTACACCGGCAGCCTCATGCAGGCGTTGCGCGCGGGCTAGACCGCGGGCTTGGGCCGAACCACGACAGGCGGGATCACCGGCGCCACGGCCGGTTCCACCGCCGCGGCCATGGCACGCTTCTCCATCAAGGCCGCGCGGGTGGTTTCATAGCTCGCCCGCGTGATCCGGTAGCGGCCGTAGCAGACCGCTGCGATCAGGCCGGGAATGGTCGCCATGACCCCGTCCCATAGCGCCAGATTGTGCAGTACACCTGTCGCCACCGCGCCGGGCGCGGCCTTTTCCGGAAAGGCGATCAGCAGCAGGACGAAGCCGGCCAGGGCCGATCCGATCGCTTGGTCGATCTTGGCCGCCAGGGCGCGGGTGGAATAAAGGATGCCCTCCTGGCGCACGCCGAAGCGCAACTCGTTCTCGTCGGCGACATCGGCCAGGGCCGACATGGCGCCGATCTGCAGGACGCTGAGCGACCCGTACGACAGCACCGAGAAGCCGATCAGGATGGCAAGCAGGTTGGGCGTGGTCTGGCTCAGCACGCCGAAGAGACCGAGCACCAGGGGCGCGGCGGTGGTGAGCGCATAGGCGACACCGCCCCAGACCAGCGTCGCCTTCTTGTCGAACCGGCCATGCATCCGGGCGGCGAAGGCGAAGGCGGCGGCGTAGCCGATGAAACTGCCAATCACGAACCAACGGAGGTTCTCGCTGGTCAGACCCCAGTAGAAGGTGCCGGTGTAGAGGCGCAGACCTTCCTTCAGGCCGATCATCATCGAGAGGAAGAAGTAGCCGACCAGCAGCCAGACGTAGTTGACGTTCCGCATCGCCCGGCCGATGTCGCCGAAGAATTCCGCCATGCTGAAGGGTTTGGTGTCGGCGTGAAGCGGCGGCATGAAGGGGATTCGGTCGCGGGTGAACCAGGCCGAAGCGAACAGCACCACCACGATGGTGATCGACATGGTGAGGGCGAAGTTGGTCCAGGGCTCGGGGTTCAGCAGGCCCCGCGGATACTCAGGCGTCGATGGAAAGAAATAGCTGAGAGCCACCCACGTCATGGCGGCGCCGCCCGCCCAGGTGAAGAAGCTGTTGTAGGCCATAACCTTCGACCGCTCGATGTAGTTGGGCGAAAGCTCGGCCCCCAGCGCCAGGTGCGGCGTGTGGAAGAAGGTCATCACCTGGCGCATCAGCGAGACGCTGACCCCGCACCAGATCGCCAACGCCATGGGCTCGAGCCCCGCCGGCGGATTGAAGATGGCGAACAGTGAGAGCGCGATGGGGATCGGGGCTGCGAACATCCACGGATGGCGGCGGCCCCATTTGCTGCGGGTGCGGTCGGACCATGACCCGACCAACGGCTCGGTCAGGCCGTCGAGCACCAGGCTGGCCGAGATGGCCAATCCGATCCAATGGGCCTGCACGCCCAGCACCTGGTTGTAGAAGAGCAGGGCGAAGCTGGAGACCGAGTAAAGCGCGATGATCTCGGCGGCGCTGCCGACCCCGAAGGCGATCTTGGTCTTGAACGTCAGGCGATCGGCCGACGGCGCGCTTGTGGTCATGTCGTTCTCCTCCGCCGCGCTCTTCTGGCGCGGTCTGACCAGAGCGAACCCCAAGCCGGACCTGGCGTCAATCGTCCCGTACCCGGTCTTCGATTGTGAAGGTTGACCGTGGGCGGTCGGGCGTCCCGGCGGCGCTAGCTCTTCGAAGGTCCGCCCTTGCCTCCGCCCCGCAATTCGTTAGCAAACTCGACCCCCAACCCCTTGCGCTCAGGTATTTCCATGCCTCTCCCGCCAACCCGCGCGTCCGCCGGCCACAATCGCGACGCCGCGCACGAGATGGCGATGCTGCGGCGGATCGACGATCGCCTGCGATGGCTCGCCACCTGGACGATCCACAACGCCAATCACCTGCGGGAAAGCCGAGACGGGCTGAAGGTGGGCGGCCACCAGGCCTCCTGCGCGTCAATGACCACCCTCATGACGGCGCTCTATTTCCACGCGCTGAGACCCGAGGACCGGGTCGCCGTGAAACCGCACGCCAGCCCGGTGTTCCACGCCGCCCAGTACCTGATGGGACGGCAGACCCGCGAGCAGCTGGAGGCCTTCCGCAGCTTCGGCGGCGCGCAGTCCTATCCGTCGCGCACAAAGGACAAGGACGACGTCGACTTCTCCACCGGCTCCGTCGGCCTGGGCGTTGCGATCACCGCCTTTGCGTCCCTGATGCAGGACTACCTCTCCGGCCACGGCTGGCTCGCCGATGAACGACGGGGTCGCTTCGTCGCCACCATGGGCGCCGCCGAGCTGGCTGAGGGCAACATCTACGAGTGC
>JAIXTR010000146.1 GCA_027483845.1 Caulobacteraceae bacterium
AGGGCGACGACGCCGATCCAGAGCGCCGCGAACACGACGTCGAGGATGATCTTCAGGAAGCTCGAAACCGAGCCCGGACCCAAGGCGCGCATGGCCGACTGCTCCCCCGTCTGCGCGTCATGATCCGCCGCGGCGCCGGCAGTCAGCCGGGGGCCGGGCGGATCGGACGACCCTCATGTAGCGCTTCGAGTCTTAGAGGAAGGCGGCGCGGGCGACGAGGCTCAGGATCGGCATGGCGGCGAGTACGACGACGAAAAGCATCGCGGCGCGGTCGAGGTGGTTCATGGCGTTGGCGAACATTTTGTAGCTCCGTAGGTTTTGCTGCACTGCAGCGTGGAAAGGTTCAGAACCCGTCGTCCTGATGTGATTATCGATACGCCCACATCGTTTTTCGATCACGTGAATATCGAGTAACGATATTAAACTTTCGCAATGCAACACGACGGGCCGGGGGTATTGTCGCCTCCAGGCAAACATGGAGTTAACAATGGCCCTTAAGCTGGAGCCTGGGGCGCGGCTGGTTGTCGCCACCCACAACCCCGGCAAGGCGCGCGAACTGGCCGAGATTCTGGAGGGCCGGTTCGAACTGATCGCGGCGGGCGACCTGGGTTTGCCAGAGCCGGACGAGACGGAATCCACCTTTGTCGGAAACGCCCTTTTGAAAGCCCGCGCCGCGGCCGACGCCTCCGGCCTCATCGCCCTGGCCGACGATTCCGGCCTGTCCGTTCGGGCTCTCGAAGGCGCCCCGGGCATCTTCTCCGCCCGCTGGGCGGGGCCCGAGAAGGACTTCGCCCTGGCCATGCGCAAGGTCGAGGAACGGCTTGAGGAGGTTGGCGCGAACGATCGCGCCGCCTGGTTCACCTCAGCCCTTGCGGTCGCCTGGCCGCACGGTCCGGCGGTTGTGGTCGAGGGTCGGGTGGACGGGACGCTCGCCTTCCCGCCGCGTGGGCTGCGAGGCTTCGGCTATGACCCGATCTTCGTTCCCGACGGCCACGCGCAGACGTTCGGCGAGATGGAGCCTGTCGCCAAGGACGCCATGAGCCATCGCGCCCTGGCCTTCGTGAAACTGAAGGCCGCCCTGCTTTGACCACCGGCCCGCCGCTGGGCGTCTATGTCCACTGGCCCTACTGCGCGCGGATTTGCCCCTACTGCGACTTCAATGTCTTCAAGGCCCGTGGACGCGAGGCGGAGGCGGTCGACCTCGCAGCGGCCATCGTCGCGGATTTGGAGGCGCAGCGGGCGTTGACGGGTCCGCGCCGTCTGGTCTCGATCTTCGTCGGCGGCGGCACGCCCTCGCTGATGGACCCCGCGTGGGCCGCGGAGATCGTGGCCGCAGCCCGCCGCTTGTGGACGCCGGACGCAGACCTCGAGATCAGCCTGGAGGCCAATCCGACGGACGCCGAGGCCGACCGCTTCGCCGCCCTGGCTGCCGCGGGCGTGAACCGCCTGTCCCTGGGTGTGCAGGCGCTGGACGACTCGGCGCTGGCCTTCCTGGGCCGCAATCACGACGCCGCCGAGGGCCGCCGCGCCGCCGAGGCGGCGGCCAGGGCCTTTCCGCGACTGTCCGTAGACCTGATCTACGCCCTTCCCGGCCAGACGGCGGCCGACTGGGCTGGGGAGCTGCGGGCCGCCGTGGACATCGGCGCCGAGCATCTGTCGCCCTACCAACTCATGATCGAGAACGGCACGGCCTTCGATCGCGCCGTGCGGCGTGGCGTCTTCAAGCCCGCGGACGAGGATCTTGGAGCGGATCTCTACGACACCACCCAGGCGACGCTGGAGGCCCTCGGCTTCGAGGCCTACGAGGTCTCCAACCACGCGCGCGGCGTGGCCGCCCGGTCGCGTCACAACCTGGTCTATTGGACGGGTCTGGACTACGTCGGCGTGGGTCCAGGCGCGCATGGCCGACTGACGCTGGATGGCGCCCGGGAGGCGACCCGGGCCGCGGATCGCCCTGCAGACTATATCCGCCGCGTCCGCGACGCCGGGACCGGGCTTGAGGACCGCGAGCGACTGACGCCGACCGAGGCGGCCGAGGAGCGTCTGCTGAGCGGCCTGCGCATCCTCGACGGCGTTCCATTCGCGGATCTGGCGGCGCTGGCCCTGACCGCCGATCACCCCGAGGTGTCGCGGATGGTCGAACTCGGACTGCTCGTCGGGGACAGCGAACGCCTGCGCGCGTCCGCCGACGGTCGTCGTGTCCTGGACCGGCTCACGGCCGAACTGGCCCTGTCCGGCCCCGCCTAAAGCGTTCCGGCCGTCGCCAAGCTTGCCTTTGCGCCCCGGAGCGGCGAACCCTCGCCGCATGTCCCGCGACCTGCCCACGCCTGTGTTCGACGATGCGCCCCTGGCGCCCGGGCTCTACGTGGTCGCGACCCCGATCGGCAATCTGCGCGACATCACCCTGCGCGCCCTCGATGTGCTGAACCAGGCGGACCTGATCCTGGCCGAGGACACCCGCGTCTCCGGCAAGCTGCTGGCCGCCTTCGGGATCAAGGGCAAGATGGAGCGGCATGACGAACATGCCGCCGAACGGGTGCGGCCCAAGGTGCTGGCGGCGCTGGCCCAAGGGCAACGCATCGCGATCATCTCCGACGCGGGTACGCCCCTGATCTCCGACCCCGGCTACAGATTGGTGCGCGAGGCGGCGGAGGCGGGGCACAAGGTGTTTCCGGTCCCCGGCGCTTCGGCCCTCCTGGCAGGGCTGTCTGCCGCCGGATTGCCCACGGATCGCTTCCTGTTCGTGGGCTTTCCGCCCCCGAAGAGCGCCGCGCGGCGGACCTTCCTGGCCGAGGTGGCCGGGGTGCGCGCGACGCTGGTCTTCTTCGAGGGCGGATCCCGGCTGGCGGACAGCCTGGCCGACATGGCCGCCGTGCTCGGGGATCGCGAGGCCGTGGTCTGCCGCGAACTGACCAAGTTGTACGAGACCTTCTATCGCGGACCCCTGAGCCAGCTCGCCGCCGACCCGAAGCTGGACGCGCCGAAGGGCGAGATCGTCATCCTGGTCGCGCCGGGCCGCGACACCGAGGCCACGCCGGCCGACGCGGACACCGCGCTGCGGGACGCGCTGCAACGCCTCAAGCCCGCAGACGCAGCGGCTGAGGTCGCCAAGGCGCTGGGCCTGCCGCGCCGCGACCTCTACCGCCGGGCGATGGAGCTCCGGCAGGGTTCGGAGTTGGACGCATGAACGTCCGGGTCGCCCGTGGGGCCGCGGCCCGCACTTCGGGCCGGCGGGCCGAAGCCTGGGCCGTGGTCTGGCTCATGCTCCGGGGGTATCGGATCCTGGGGTTCCGGCTGAAGACGCCCCAGGCCGAGATCGACATCCTGGCCAAGCGGGGCGACGTGCTGGCGGTGGTCGAGGTGAAGCGCCGCGCCAGTCTGGAGGTCGCCCTGGAAACGGTCACCTTCGACCAGCGGGATCGCCTGCGCCGCGCGGGGGCCGCCTTGGCCGCCAACCGGCCGGCCCTCTCGCGGTGCGCGGTTCGGCTGGATCTTCTAGCCCTCGCGCCCCGTCGGCTTCCCCGGCATATTCCGGATGCGTGGAAGGGCGGCTGAGACACGGATGAACCGCGAAGAGGCCGAAGCGATCCTGTCCCACGCGGGGACCGTCCCCGAGGGCGACTTCCCCCTGCTGGACGCCGCGATCGCCTGCGCGATCCATGAGGACCCGACCCGCGACGCCGGCGCCGTTCGCGAGATCGCCGCCATCGCGGTGGACAGGCTTTCGGACCGACTGAAGCGCGAGAGCCCGGAGGAGGCGATCGCCGAAACCATGGCCGGCGATCTCGGCCTGTCCGGCGATCTCTTCACGGTCGACGCGCCTGAGAACGCCGATGTGATCTCGGTGGCCAACCGACGCAGGGGCCTGGCGGTGACGGTGGGGGTCTTCTACCTCCACGCGGCGCGCAAGTGCGGACTGACCCTGCAGGGCGTCGACTTCCCCGGTCACTTCTTGCTGCGGATCGAGACCGACGAGGGACCGCTGGCCCTGGATCCGTTTTCGGAGGGCCGGGTCGTGCTGCCGTCGGAACTGACCCGCCGCGCGCTCCATGCCGGACTGACGCCCAACGTCGCTGACCGCCTGGATCGGTTGATGGCGCCCGTGAGCGACCGGGCGGTCCTGCTGCGGCTGCAGAACATCGTCTACGCCAACGCCACCAACTACGGCGATTTCGCCCGCGCCGAGCGCGCCGCCCTGCGCCGCGCCCTGCTGGACCCCATCGACCACCGCCCCTGGCTGGACGTCGCCGCGGCCCGCGAGGGCCAGGGCGCGCTGGCCGGGGCGCTTGAAGCCCTGCAGCGCGCCACGGCGCTGGACGGCGGCGCGGCGCTGGCGGCCCGCGCCCACCGCGAACGGGTCAGGTTGCGCCTGAACTAGCGCCATCGGGCGCTACGGTTGCATCGGTTCGCGTTCGCCGTTCAGATGGCGCGAATCGCGAGTGGAGCGCCCGGCGGCCGAAGATGGTCTTCAGTTCGATCATCTTCATCTTCTACTTCCTGCCGGTTTTCCTGCTGGGCTACTACCTCAGCGGCTGGCGCACGGGGGTCTTGCTAGCTGGCAGCGCCGCCTTCTACGTCTGGGGCGAGGGGCCCTATATCTTCTTCCTGGCCGCCCTGATCCTGGCGAACTACGCCGGCTCGCGCGCAATCGCGGCGATGGAGGGGGCGGGCCGGCGTCGGTTGATGCTGACCGCGCTCGTCGCCCTCGACCTCGCCGTCCTCGGGGTCTTCAAGTACGCCGGCTTCCTTGCCCACAACCTCAACGCCCTGGCGCCGGGCCTGGGCGTGCCGGAACTGAAGCTGGCGCTGCCGCTGGGCATCTCGTTCTTCACCTTCCAGCTGATCAGCTATGTGGCCGACGTCTACTGGCGCCGCGTTGCGGTGGAACCCAGCCTGACCCGGTTCGCCGCCTACATCCTGATGTTCCCGCACCTGATCGCCGGGCCGATCGTACGCTTCGCTCATATCGCCGAGGAGCTCCACGCCGACCGTCGCAACAGCGGGCGGATCGGCCTGGGGGTGCAGTACTTCATCGTGGGCCTCTGCCAGAAGGTGCTGGTCGCCAACAGCGTCGCGCCCCTGGCCGACCACGCCTTCGGGCTGGGCGCGGCCCTGGACCCCGCCACGGCCTGGCTGGGCGCCCTGGCCTATGCGCTGCAGATCTATTTCGACTTCTGCGGCTATTCGAACATGGCCATCGGCCTCGCCTTCATGCTGGGCTTCACCTTCCCGAAGAATTTCGACCACCCTTACGCAGCGCGATCCATCACCGACTTCTGGCGGCGCTGGCACATCTCGCTGTCGTCGTGGTTCCGGGACTACGTCTACATCCCGCTGGGCGGAAACCGCGGTGGCGCGGCGAAGACGGTCCGCAACCTGCTGGTGGTGTTTCTGCTGACCGGCGTGTGGCACGGCGCGGCCTGGACCTTCATTGTCTGGGGGCTCTACCACGGCGCCTTCCTGCTGATCGAACGCTTCGGCCTGTCGCGTCTGCTCGCCGCCGGACCGCGCGTCCTCAGCCACGCCTATGCGCTGCTGGTGGTCATGGTGGGCTGGGTCTTCTTCCGCGCCGACACCCTG
>JAIXTR010000569.1 GCA_027483845.1 Caulobacteraceae bacterium
ACAGGATCAGACCCGCGGCGGCGGCAGTTAGGACGCCAACGACAGCCCAGAACACCAACATATCGCGCGTTTAGCTTAAAGCGCCGCCGCGCGCGAGTGAGACTCTTAGTCTTCGCCGTGATGGGACTGATCGGGGTGCAGGGCTGTGTGCGCTCTGCGGCGCACCAGGTCGCCCGCCTTGTCCCCCCGGATCAGCTGATTGAAGTGAGCGGCATGCTCCAGGAAGGCCGCGGCGATCTGCGGGTCCTCGACTTCGCCCGCGCGGATCATATCCACCGCGTCGCCCACGTAGTTGTCGATGTACTCCCCGACCTTCTCGACCATCTTGTTCCGGGCGGCGGAAAAGCCGCCGTAGTTCGCGGCGGTGCGTAGTTCCTCGGAAAAGGAGAGCAGGGTCAGCGCACCGGTCACCAGCCGCGCGTCCGGCTCCATATCCAGCTTCGGCAGTTGGCGGCGGATACGTTGATTGCGCGGCGCGAACATCGGCAGCGCCTCAAGCGCCAACTTTTCGGCCTCGCGCAGCCGGGCCTCGACAACCCCGGCCAGGCTCATCCGCTGCTTGTGAACCCGCTTGCCCCAGCCATAGTCGCGATTGAGATCGACGCAGGTCTCGATCTCCATGATCTGCTGCACGATCAGTTCGGCCTGCTTGGCGGCCGCCCGGCCGCCGGCGGGGCCGGCATCCCCCATCAGGCCGCCGATCTCGCCCAGGGCCACGTCGATGTCGGCCAGCACGCCTTCGCCGAACGCCGCCATCTCGGAATCGGCCAGATAGCCTTCGGTCGGCTTGTCCATCACTGCCGAGATGATCCGCATCACCATCCACGGATGCGCCATCTGGGCGGCCAGCATCTCGAAGAAGCGGGGGCCGGCGTCCTCGGCGATGGTGGTGGCGTCGCGGTAAGCCAGTCGGGACGCCGCCGATGTCTCGCCCCCCGGATGGGCCAGCCACTCGGGCAGACGCGCGGTCGCGCGACGCACCACCGGCGCGATATCCAGACAGGCCGCCAGTTGCTCTGCTCCGCCGGGACGCGCCTGGTCGCACGCCTCGGCCGCCATCCGGAACTCGGGCGACGGGCGCTCGCGAACGCCTCGGGCGGCAGTGGCGGTGATATGGTCCTGAGCCTCGTTGACGAGATGCACAGGGGTGTCCTTGTCGCCAGCCTCGCGGATGAGGGCGATGGCGTCGATCTCCAGGTTCCGCACGCCGCGCCAGATCAACCCCAGCACGCGACCTGGGAAGGTGAGGCGATGGACGTCGTCCCCGGCCCCAGCGCACATGGCCGCGATCGGCTGCAGGATGCTGTTGCGGAGATGGCGGTCGAAGACCTCGACCTCGACCAGGCGCTTCACGCCGCCAAGGGCGCTGTTGTCCGACGTCTCGGCCAGGGCCTGGCGCAGACTGCCGACCACGCGGTCAGGCGCGGACTCGACCAGCGTACGCACGATGGCGATTTTGCGCTCGGAAAGCGCCGACATGAGCCTCTCTACTCCGGCACAACGCCGTCAGGCCCGGAACATGCCTTCCCGTGGGTTAAGGCTTTACCAAGTCTGGACTTTCACGCCTCGGCGCGGGGCAGGTCGACGGCGACCAGCAGACCCCCGAGCGGCGAATCGCCCAGGGTGAGCCCGCCGCGATAGGCGCGCGCTAGTTCATCGATGATCGACAGACCAAGACCTGAACCGGGCGCCGTCTCGTCCAGCCGCGCACCCCGCCGGATCACCTCGTCGCGGCGGTCGGGCGGCAGGCCGGCCCCGTCGTCCTCCACCGTCAGGCGAAACCGCTCCGGCCCCGAGGCGACGGCCCGAACCCGCACCCTGCGGCGGCCGAACTTGCCGGCGTTCTCCATGGCGTTGCCGGCGATCTCCATGAAGTCCTGCCGCTCGCCCAGAAACACCAGGTCATCGGCCGCGTCCCAGTCGATCTCGACCCCCTTGTCGCGGAAGATCCGCTCGAGGGTGCGGGCCAGCTCGTCCAGGACCTCGGCGACGGACGTCCGCTCGCCCTGCCCCTGGCTGCGAGCCGCCGCCCGCGCACGGCGCAGGTGGTGATCCACCTGCTGGCGCATCACGTCCGCCTGGCGGGTCACAACCTCGGCCAGCGGGCCGGGCCGCTGGCTGGCCTCGGTGATCATCACTGAGATCGGTGTCTTCAGGGCGTGGGCCAGGTTCCCCACGTGCGTGCGTTGGCGCTCCACGGTCTCCTGGTTGTGCGCCACCAGGGCGTTGAGCTCGTCGGTCAGCGGACGCAGTTCCGACGGGTAATCCGCGTTCAGCCGATCGGCCTTGCCCCGTCGGACGTTTGCGACCTCATGGCGCAGACCCCGCAGCGGCTGCAGACCCACGCGGACCTGCACGATCACCGCGGCGATCAGGCCCAGGCCGAGCAGGGCGAAGGCGACGGCCGTGGTGGTGAAGAAGTTCCGCACCTCGCGGTCGATCGGCCGCCGGTCTTCGGCGGCGATGAACACCAGGGGCGCGTCGCGGCCCGGCAGGCTGGTCCAGCGCGCCACCACCCGCAGCCGCTCGCCCGCCTGGACGCCTGGCGCGTCGAACGCGATGGGCCGGCGCGGGTTCGCCTTCAGGCGTTTCGGCAGGTCCGCCGGGATTTTCAGCGACGAGTCCCAGAGCGAACGCGAGGGCACCAGGCTCCTGACCCCGCCCCCGTCCGCCGGCTCGGCGATATCCCAGTAGCGTCCGGAATAGGCGCGCAACGCCCGCTGGTCGGTCAGGGCCGGCGCGACCACCTCCCCCGCCTCGATTGTCGAGCCGGAGATCAGGTTGTCGATGAGGTCGGAGAGGCCCGCGTCGAACCGGCGCAGGGCCGCCTGCTGGAACAGCAACGCCAGCACCACCGCAGCGATGACCAGGGCCGCGAAGCTCCAGCCGACGGCCAGGATCGTCAGCCGTCGGGCGAGCGAAGGACGCGCCAGAACGGCCGGCAGCTTCACGCGGCGCACGCCGTCGAACGACAAAGGTCCGAAGTCGCCGCCGGGCGCCTCTGCCGCTCCACCGTCATCCTAGGACGCAGCCTCGCTGTCGACCTCATCGGCCGGGCAGATCAGGCGATAGCCCAGGCCACGCACGGTCTCGATCCGGTCCGAGCCGATCTTCTTGCGCACGCGACCGATGAACACCTCGATGGTGTTGGAGTCGCGGTCGAAGTCCTGGTCGTAGAGGTGCTCGACCAACTCGGTGCGGCTGATGACCCGGCCCTGGTGCATCATCAGATAGTGCAGCAGCCGGTATTCCAGCGAGGTGAGCCTAAGCGGCTCACCGTTGACGCTGGCCCGGGCCGCGCGCGGGTCCAGGCGCAGGCCGCCGCAGGCAAGGCTGGGGCTGGCGTGGCCGGCGGTGCGGCGCAGCAGGGCGCGCAGGCGGGCCAACAGCTCCTCGGTATGGAAGGGCTTGGTCAGGTAGTCGTCGGCGCCGGCGTCGAACCCGGCCACCTTCTCGCTCCAGGCGCCGCGGGCGGTGAGGATCAGCACGGGCGTCGCCATGTTCTCGCGCCGCCAGCGCTCCAGCACCGAAACGCCGTCCACCTTGGGCAGGCCCAGGTCGAGGATCACCGCGTCATAGGGCTCGGTCTCGCCCAGGAACTGGGCCTCCTCGCCGTCGGGAGCGTGATCGACCGCATAGCCGGCGTCGGCCAGAGCCAGCTTCAGCTGACGCGACAGATCGGGATCGTCTTCAACAAGCAGGATGCGCACGTCGCGTCCTTTCGTTCTGAGGATTCAAGGAGTTTAGCCGCCCTGGCGACCGATGACCTGACCGGACTCGGCGTCGACCACGAAGACCACCACCCGACCGTTCTCCATCTGCCACTGGACGTAGTAGGCGGCGCGGCCGCCCGCATCGCCCATGGTGCTGTTCAGGTGGCGTCCGGGGTAGCGCGCCGACAGCATGGCCAGAACGCGTGAAAGCGGCACCTGGCGCCGCGCCTGGTCCTGGCCGCCGCCATCGATGAGCACCATGCGGACATGGTCGTTCGCCGCCGCGGCCACCGGGGTGACGGTGGTCGCCAACAGGACGGCGAGGGCGAATAGGCGTTTCATACAACCCGTCCTAAGCGCAGGCGACTGAACCCGGCCTGAACGCCGGTATCAGGGTTCCTTAGCTTAAGCGCGCCGCTTCGGCGAATA
>JAIXTR010000623.1 GCA_027483845.1 Caulobacteraceae bacterium
GAGCCCGTCGGCGCGGCGGAGCTGTCGCGCGCCAAGGCCCAGTTGAAGGGCTCGATGTTCATGGGTCGCGAGTCGGCCCTGGCGCGGTCCGAACAGGCGGCGGGACAGGTGCTGCTGTTCGGCCAAACTCTGGATCCTCAGGCCGTGGCGGCGGAGATCGATGCGGTGACGCCGGACCAGATCGCCCAACTGACAAGCCGGATCCTGGCGCCCGGCAAGGCGTCGACGGCGATCCTGGGTCCGAAGACCTCGCTGGCGGCCGCGGACCGCTTCCAGGCCGCGCTGTTCGGTTAGGCGGCGACGCCGGCCTCGGCGATGTCCAGGGCGGCCTCCAGGCGGGAGAACAGCTCCTCGACATGGATCGGCTTGGCGACCACGCCGTCTATGCCGGCGGCCGCATACTCGGCGGTCTGGTCGGCCAGGGTGTTGGCGGTCAGGGCGATGATCGGGGTGCGCCGGCGGCCGAGTGCGCGCTCGGCGGCGCGGATCGCGCGCGTGGCAGTCAGGCCGTCCATCACCGGCATCCGGATGTCCATGAAGACGACGTCCCAGGCGCTGGCCTGCCAGGCCTCCACGGCCGCTGCGCCATCGTCGACGATGAAAGGCTCGATGCCGGCCTGTTCCAACAGGGCGCGGAGGACGACCTGGTTCACCGGATTGTCCTCCGCGGCCAGGATGCGGAGCGGGCGATCGGTGCAGGGGGCGGCGCGGGGCGCGGGTTCGCGGGCGTCGCTCGCGTGCGGGGGATCGTCCGGCAGGCCCAGCATGCCGTTCAGGATCACCAGCAGGGCCTCGCCGGACTCGCGGATCACCTCGAGCCGGTCGCGCTGGACGGCTGAGAGATCGTCGGCGGCCATGGCCTGCGCCATGCCCAGCACGCCGTTCAGCGGCGTGCGAATCTCATGGCTGATGGTGGCCAGCACCAGGGCCCGGGCGCGGCGAGCGGCATCCGCCTCCTGATCGGCGCAGGGGGTGGCGCGTCCGTCTCCAAAGGAGGTGCCCCTGGGCACCGATGGCAGGTCCTCTTTCGTCGCCGGCCAACCTCGCCGCCGGCGTTTAAGGCGCGGTAAGGGTTGGGGACGCGCCGCTGCGACAAATCGAAGCCCGATGCATCCGCCGCCCGGGCCTCTTGACCGCGCGGCGAATTGCGCGAGGCTCGCCCCATGGCCTTGCTGGATTGGATCGCGCCGGAGAGCGGCCTTCGTGTCGAGGGCGAGGGCGTATGGCTGCGGCCCCCACGGGCGGCGGACTATCCGGCCTGGCGTGAACTGCGCGCCCAGAGCCGCGCGTTCCTGCAGCCGTGGGAGCCGACGTGGCCCGCCGATGATCTGAGCCGGGCGGCCTTTCGACGGCGGCTTCTGGCCTACGCCCGCGACCGGGAGGTCGGCCTGGCCTACCCGTTCTTCGTGTTCCGCAGTTCCGACGACGCCCTGACCGGCGGCATAACCCTGTCGAACATCCGCCGCGGCGTCGCCCAGATGGGGTCGGTCGGCTACTGGTGCGGTCGCGGCTTCGCCCGCCAGGGGCTGACGCTGGCGGCGGTCAGGGCGCTGTCCGAGTTCGCCTTCCGAACCCTGGGCCTGCACCGCCTGGAGGCCGCCTGCATCCCCGACAACGCTCCGTCGCGCAGTCTGTTGAAGAAAGCGGGCTTCACGGAGGAAGGATTCGCGCAGGCTTATCTTAAAATTAACGGCGGATGGCGAGACCATGTCCTGTTCGGCCTTGTGACCCCCTACCGGGATCGCGAGGGGCCGGACGCGGGCGTGTCGGTCTAGGATCGGCGCTCGGTATCACGGGCACGAATTCAGGACTGAATGGCCAACGACCGCTGGATGTGGGACGCGACGGCCACTCTCGAGGCCCTGGGGGCGGCGGAAGTCGCCCTGTGGGTTTGGGAGCCGGAGAAGGATCGCCTGCGCCTGACCGGGGCCACCCGCGCCCTGGGTCTGGGTCCGCTTGCGCCTGACTGTTCGTCCGCCGCGCTCCGCGCCCTGGCCCTGCCGCAGGACCGCGCCATCGCCGAGGACATCCTGCGTCAGCAGCAGCCGGGCGGCGAGGTCGCGGTGCGGCTGCGCATGCGCGGCGGCAGCCCGTGCATCTGGCGCGGCGTCTGGCTGGAAGAGGGCGCCCGCGCGGCCGGGGTCATCGCGCCGGAGGTGCGGTTCGCCGCGTCCGGGCTGGACCACCTGACGGGCCTGGCCGACCGCAAAAGCTTCATCACCCTGGCGCGCGAACGTCTGCAGACGCCGGGCCAGCACGAACTGATCGTCGCCGATCTGGACCGCCTGCGCCGCCTGAACGAGGCCCTGGGCCACGAGCGGGCGGACCTGGTGCTGGCCGCCCTGGGCTCGCGCTTGGCCGCAGCCTTCCCGCCGGGGGCGCTGCTGGCGCGGATCGGCGAGGACGAGTTCGCCGCCCTGGCCCCGGTCAGCGCCTCGCCCGGCGCCGAGACCCTGCGCCGCGCCCTGGAGCAGCCTCTCCGCGTGGCCGGCTTCGACATTCACCCGACCCTGTCCATCGGCGCCGTCGAGGCGCCGGGCGGCGACGAGGCCCCTGAGGCGGCCGAACTGCTGCGTCGCGCCGAACTGGCGGTTGAAGCGGCCAAGAGCAACGGCCGGGGCGGCGCGGCCGCCTATGGCCGCAGCCTGGAAACCGACGGCCTGTCGCGCCTGGCGCTGGAAGGCGACCTGAAGGGCGCCTTGCGGCGGGGCGAACTGACGCCGTTCTATCAGCCGATCGTGCGGCTCTCGACCGGCGCCCTGTCCGGCTTCGAGGCCCTGGTGCGCTGGCGCCATCCGCGCCGCGGCCTGCTGATGCCCGAGCAATTCCTGCCGCTCTGCGAAGAGATGGGCCTGATGCCCGAGCTGGGCGCCATGATGATGCGTGAGGCGTCTCGGCAGCTCGCGATCTGGCGCAAGCGCCACCGCGCCGCCGGCGACCTCACCGTGGCCGTCAACCTCTCCACCGGCGAGCTGGAACGTCCGGACCTGATTTCCGACGTCGAACAGATCCGCCGCGACACCGGCCTGCCGGCCGGCGCGCTGAAGCTTGAGGTGACGGAGGGCGACGTCATGCGCGACCCGGACAAGGCGGCGGTGATCCTGCGATCGCTGCGCGCCGCCGGCGCCGCCCTGGCGCTGGACGACTTCGGCACCGGCTTCTCGTCGCTGAGCTACCTGACCCGGCTGCCGTTCGACACGCTGAAGATCGATCGCTACTTCGTGCGCACCATGGCCACCAACGAGGGATCCGCGAAGATCGTTTCGTCCGTCGTCAAGCTGGGCCAGGACCTGGACCTGGAAGTGGTGGCCGAAGGGGTCGAGAACGCCGGCATGGCGCGTCACCTGCTGTCGCTGGGCTGCGACTACGGCCAGGGCTTCGGCTATGCGCCGGCCCTGTCGGCCCAGGAAGCGGAAGTCTATCTCAACGAGAGCTACGTCGACGGCGCCGCGCCCGTGAAGGCGCGCGGCTAGCCTCAGGCCTCTCCGGCCTCCGCGCTGAGGAAGGTCGGGTCGATGCCCAGCTTGCCCAGCGCCCGGGTCCACTTGGTCGCATAGTCGTCGCCGAACACCAGGTCCTCGTCCGCCGCCACGGTGAGCCAGGCGTTCTGGCGAATCTCCCGCTCGAGCTGACCCGCGCCCCATCCCGCATAGCCCAGGCTCAGGACCGCACGCCGGGGGCTGGTCTCGGGCCGACCCAGGGCCTCCAGCACCTCGCGCGTGGTGGTCAGCGCCAGTCCGTCGGCGATCTCGACGCTGTGCGGGGCCTGGTAGTCGTCGGTGTGGAGGACGAACCCGCGCTCGGTCTCGACGGGCCCGCCCAGCAGAACCAGGTCGTCGTCCATGTCGGGGGTGGTGCGAACCTCCAGCCGTTCCAGCAGATCGGGCAGGGTCAGCCCCTCCACCGGGCGGTTCACGGCGATGCCCATGGCGTGCTCATGGTCGTGCGTGCACACCAGGATCAGCGACCGCTCGAAGCGCGGATCGCCGATACCCGGCATGGCGATAAGCATCTGGCCCGAGAGAAATGCGCCGTCCATCGCCGCGGAGATTCGGCGCGGATCGTGGCGACATCAAGGGGTCAGGCGGCCTATATGGAATTTCGAGGCGCCCGCGCGGCGGTTCTCGTTAATCTGGGCATCGAACCCCTCGAAGGAGACTTCCC
>JAIXTR010000112.1 GCA_027483845.1 Caulobacteraceae bacterium
GCCGACGAGGGCACGCCCAGCTCGGCGTCCACGCCCGGCACCGGGAAGGCGTTCACATAGTAGCGGTCGCGCTTGTTGTAGTAGGCGCCCACCAGCCAGGTCACCGGGCCGTCGCCCTTCGAGGCCACCCGGAATTCCTGGGTGAAGTCTTCCACGCTGGTGGTGTCGCGCAGCGCCGAGAACAGGTTGGGGGTCACGGTCGCCAGGATCTTGTCCAGCTGGCGCTTATTGACCACGTCCACGTTCAGGTACGACGTCACCGAGGTCACTTCGAACTTTTCGAAGCTCTTGGTGATCGTGCCGCTGTAGATCTGGTTCTCGAAGTCCGAGCCCTCCTCCGAGCGATAGGCGCGCTTCAGGCCGCCCTCGTCGATCGAGCGGCCGCCGTCCGAGAACTCGTGGGCGAACACCGACAGGTCGATGGTCAGGTCCGACGACGGCGTCAGCCGCAGGGCCGCGCGCACGCCCGACGACTCGTTGTCGTTCAGGTCCGTCTTGCCGGTGGTGACGTTGTCGATATAGCCGCCGAATTCGGTGTGGTAGGCCAGCACCCGCAGCGCGGCCTTGTCCTGCATCAGGGGGATGTTGACCACGCCCTTCACGTCATAGCCCACCGAGCCGTGACGCACGTCGGACAGGCTGGCTTCCACCTTGCCGCCGAAGTCGTTCATCACGGGCTTCTTGGTGATCAGGCGCACCGCGCCGCTCATCGCGCCCGCGCCGTACAGCGTGCCTTGCGGCCCGCGCAGCACTTCCACCCGCTCCAGGTCGAACAGGCCGTTCTCGGGGTTGAACCCGCTGACCGAGATCGCGGTGTCGTCGATGTAGAGACCGACCGTTTCCTGCGTCTGCGGCTCGTCTTCCGAGATGCTGTTCGAGGTCACGCCGCGGATGATCAGCTGCGAACGGCCCGGACCGTTCTGATAGGCCGTCAGGCTGGGGACGCTGGACAGCAGGTCCGTGAAGTTCTGGGCGCCCAGGTTATCGATGTTGCGCGCGTCAACCACGTTCACGCTGAGCGGGATGTCCTGCAGCGACTGGGTGCGCTTCTGGGCGGTCACCACGACCTCGCTGACGTCGGCGTCGGCGGCCGAGGCGGCCACGGGCGCCAGGCAGGCGGCGGCGGCCAGGATGGCCAGGCTGGACTTGGTCATGAGCGCCGTGCGCGCGGAACGATGGGTCATCAACGGCTACACCTCGATACGTGGGCCATCCAAGGCCCGGACTGGCCCCGCCAACGGCGAAGCGAGCGCTGGGTTATCGCCATTCACCCATCGACCCAATCGCCCACGGCCCCGCTTGTGTCGATTAGGTGACAGCCGATGCAAGAATGGCGCAGTTTCCCGCCTCGCCCCCACGCCAGCCACCGGCGAACCCAATCGGCCTCGCCACGTTGATCACCCAGCCGGTTCTTCGGCGGAGACGAAATCCATGGGCGAACAGAACCGTCGGGCCACCGACCTCGAACCGTCACCCGGGGCCGCGGCGAGCGATCCGCCGCCCAAGCAACCGGCCGCGCCCGCGACCCGGGGCGATCACGGCGAACGCTCCCTCAGCAGCGAGGCCGACGAACGCCAGACCGCAAAGATGGCGCCCGCCGGTGCGTCGCCTGGCGAAGGCGCAGAGGACGATACGATCGGCTGATCCAGCGCGCGGGTGCGCGAACAAGTTTGACACCGCGCCGCGCCGCATGTTCTTGTTTTGTTCATGTCCGAGGCGGAAACCCATACGGAGCGTCATGCCGCGATCCTGGCCGAGTTGGCCGAGATCGGAATGGTGATGGCGCGCGGCCTGCGCGAGGAGGTCGAGACGGCCGAGACGCCTGAGGCCAAGGCCCGGGCCGTCGCCGCCTTCCCCAGGCTCGCCCGCGCCGTGCGCCAGACCCTGGCGCTGGAAGCTCGCTTCCGCCGCGACGCGGCCCGCGACCAGGTGGCCGCTGACGCGCGCGTCGCCACCGAGATGACCAGCCAAATCCGCCGTCGCAAAGCGCAGGTGCGCATGTGGATGCAGCGGGCGATCTGCACCGAGACCCCCCACGACAAGGAGACCGCCGAGGCGCGGCTCTACGACCTCTACGAACGCCTCGACGACGCGGTGCTTGAAGAGGACTTCGCCCTGGCCCCCTTCCCGCAGGTCATCGCCTACCTGCACCGCGAACTGGGCCTCACGCCCCCGACGTTCGGCGATGCGGATGACGACGACGAAGGCGACGGCGGGGACGAAGACGACGATCCCGATGACGACGGCGCCGACCGGGACCGGCCCCCCGATCCGCCGCCGCCGCCGACGCCGCACTTCCGCTACAGCTACGGCTAGCGGGACCAATCCCGAGATTTTAGCGCGTCATGGCCGGGCCTGACCCGGCCACCCATTCCAGAGCGTCCGCCACGATCGCGCGGCTGCTTCGCCATGCCTTGTGGATGGCCGGGTCAAGCCCGGCCATGACGAACGGGGTGTGGGACCGTCTACAGCCCCAGCGCCGCCTTCACCTCGCGCCAGCCGACCAGCTTGAAGTTCTGCTTGGCGCCGGCCACGCCCTGGTCCTCGTCGTCCTGCATGACAACCAGGCCCTCAGGGAAGCCGCCCACCGGACCGCCCATGGCCGCCACGCCGTCGGTGCCGGTCACGCCGTCAACCCCGCCGTTGGCCACCACGCTGAACCGGCCGCGATACTCCGGCTTGGGCCCGTCCACCCGCCAGACCGCGAAGGCCGAGTCCCCCTGGCTGGAGGCGATCAGCCAGGTCGCCGGCCCCTCGCGCAGCAGGGTCAGACCCTCAACGTCGGGCTTCAGCATCGCCGACGGCGCCGCCGCGATGATCTCGCCCTTGGCCGGACCGGCGCCCAGGTCGAAGCGCCAGATCCCCGCCCCTTCCTCGCCCAGGTAGAGGCGGCCCGCCACGTCGTCGACCACGCAGCCCTCGGTCTGGGTCGGGACCCCGAACCGGCGCTCCTCCTTGAACATCGGCTTGCCGTCGGCGCCGGCGGTCACCGTGTGCTGACGCACCTGGCCGTCCGTGCCGTTGACGATCACCAGGAAGGCGTCGCCCCGCCGCCCCAGGCACAGGCCATAGGGCTCGGCCAGAGCGACCGGCACCTCGCCCCAGAGGGTCAGCTTCAAGGTCGCCGGGTCCAGCAGGAACAGCGCCGCCCCCGCCCCCGGCCGCCCGCGGTCCGAGGCCGCCACCAGCACCCGCTCGCCCGCCGCCGTCTTGAAGCCGCCGCGCAGGTCGACGTTGTTGGGCATGCCGCCCGGCAGGTACTGCAGCTGCTTGCCGGCCAGGTCATAGACATAAAGCCCGGCCTTCTTGTCCGTGCCGATGATCACCCCGCGCGTCGGGTCGTTCGGATCGACCCAGATTTCCGGGTCATCCGCCGCGTCCTTGTCTCCGGTTCCCACCGATGGCGTCTCCGCCGCCGCCAAGACGGGCGTACCCGCGCCCACAGTCATGCCGCGGGAGTCGGATTGCGCTTCAGGATCAACCTTCGCGGATTCAGGTTTCGCGCAGCCGGCCAGAAGTAACACAGCAATCACGGCCGTCATCGAAGTGTCACGCAAATGCCGCCGAAACATCACTGGCTCCTAATGTGTCGCGAAACTAATCCCTCCCCCGAATAGGCGTGGCCGTATTGCGCCGTCAACGCCGGTAACGGGGGATAGACCTGATGAAAAAGGCGATGCTTTTCGCGATGGCTTCGCTCGTGCCGCTGTCCGGCGCGCCGGCCTGGGCCGCGGAGGTCGAGGACGACGCCGAGCGCACCCGGACCGTCGAGGAACTGGTGGTCACCGGCGACATCACCTTCCGCAACCGGGTGGACGGCCCTGAGCCGGTGCTGGCCTACGACCTGGAGTACTTCCAGCGCTTCGAGCCGCTCACCGCCGGCGACGCGCTGAAGCGTGTGCCCAGCGTGGCCTTCCTCTCCGACGTGCTGGAGTCGGATGGCGCGCGCCTGCGCGGCCTGGACCCCGGCTACACCCAGATCCTCATCAACGGCGAGCGCGTCCCCGGCGCCGGCGTCGACCGCTCGTTCTTCGTCGACCGCATCCCCGCCGAGTTGATCGAACGCGTCGAGGTGGTTCGCTCCTCCTCCGCCAACCGCAGCGGCGACGCGGTCGCCGGCGCCCTGAACATCGTCCTGCGTGACGGCTACTCGCTGGACGGCGGCTATGTCCGCGCTGGCGGCATCATGCTCGACGACAAGCGGGTGAAGGGCACGGTCGGCGGCGTCTACTCCGGCCAGGTCGGCCCCGGCCGCCTGCTGGTCGGCGCCAACGTCCAGGGCCGTCGCAACCCCAAGCTCAAGGAGAGCTTCCGCTACAGCGCCCCCGGCGGCAGCCTCGACGACATCGAACTGCAGACCGACACCCGCGACGGCACCGACTACTCCTTGAACGCCAGCTACGACCTGAAGGGCGAGACCAGCACGCTGAAGCTGTCGGGCTTCTTCGTGCGCACCAACCGCTTCGAGGACGAGGACTCCATCGAGTACGCCGGCGGCCGCGTGGGCCCCGCCGACCTGCTCACCCTCAACGACAACAACGTGAAGATCCGCACCGACAACTGGTCGCTGGGCGCCCGCTACGACCAGCAGATGCTGGGCGGGACCACCCGCTTCAAGGTCGCCTACGCCCAGCTCAAGGACCGGCAGGACGAGATCGAGGAGGAGTACGAGTACCTCCGCGACACCCGCCCCTTCCCCGAGGACGACCGCTTCACCGGCGACCTGACCTTCACCCGTCTCAAGGACCGCGAGCTGTCCGGCGAGATCTCGCACAAGCGCGACCTGGGCGACCTCAAGCTGGACGTCGGCGTCCAGTACGTGAGGAAGGACCGCGACACCGACATCACCACCGACCGCAACCGCGTGACCATCCCCAACGCGCAGGCCACGCGGCCGACGCTGCCGGGCGCCTACGGGCCCTCCCTCCCCGAGGCCGGCGGCCTCAACACTATCGAGGAGATCCGGATCGATCCCTACGTGATGGTGTCCGGCGAGATGGACGCCATCTCCTGGGAAGCCGGCGTCCGTTGGGAGACGACCAAGACCACCATCAAGGACGCCACCGCGCCGGCCGCCAGCCGCAAGGTGAAGAACGACTACAACGTCCTGCTGCCCTCGGCCCACCTGCGCTGGAACCTGACCGGCGCGGACCGGATCAACGTCTCGGCCTCGCGGACCGTGCGCCGGCCGAACTTCGACTACCTCTCCCCGGCGACTCTGCTGGCCGAGCTGGGCGACAACGACTTCATCGGCAACCCCGACCTCAAGCCGGAAAGCGCCTGGGGCTTCGATGTCGGCTATGAGCGCCGCCTAGGCCGCCAGGGCGTGGCCGGCGTCAACGTCTTCTACCGCGACGTGACCAACCTGATCGAAGTGGCCAGCACGGGCCAAGTCGGCAGCGAGGGCGCCGGCACCTTCGTCCTGCGGCCCCGCAACACCGGCGACGGCAAGGTCTGGGGCGTCGAATTCGATCTCTCCACGCCGCTCACCGGCCTCGGGCTCAAGGACACCGGCGTGTTCTTCAACTACTCCTGGCTGGACAGCGACGTGGACGACGAGTTCGGGTCGCGCCGCTTCAACGATCAGGCGAAGTACGTGGTCAACGTTGGCTTCATCCACGACCTGCCCACCTTGGGCGCGGCGTTCGGCGCCACCTACCGCAAGCAGGGCGACGCCTTCGGCCGCACCATCGGCGAGGAAGTCACCACCAAGTACGGCGCCGACCTGGAGGTCTTCGTCGAGAAGCGCTTCGGCGACCGCGTCGTCGTCCGCCTGACCGGCTCCAACCTGCTGGACGGCAAGAAGCGCGAAGCCTTCAACAAGTTCACCACCATCGAGGATCAGATTGGCCGCAGCTTCGACGAGTACGAGCTTGAGTCCGAACAGGCCGGCCCGGTGTTCCAGCTTGTCGCCCGTGCGACGTTCTAGGCTGCGCCTCGCCGGTCTCGCCTTCACCGCCGGCCTTCTCGGGTCCGGCGGTGCAGTGGCGCACGAAGGCCATCACCCCATCCGTGTCGTCGCCCCGGTGGCGACGCGGGCGGTCAAGGTCGATCCGGCCAAGCGCGTCTGGCTGGCCGGCGACCACCACGTCCACAGCTGGTTCAGCGTTGGCTGGACGCCCTCGGCGGACGGCTCGGCGCCCTCGCCGGTCAAGGCCGGCGACGCCAGCAACCCCATCCCGGTCAACGCCGACATGGGGATCAAGCACGGCCTCTCGTGGATGGTCTCCACCGACCACGGCGGTCCGAACCATTCGAAGGTCAGCCGCGACCAGGCCTATCCCGAGCTACTCCGGTCCCGGCGCGATCACCCCAAGCTGCTCCACTTCTTCGGCATGGAACTGGACGTGCCGGGCGCGGAGCACGCCAGCGTGATCCTGCCGCATAATGCCGGCGAGCGGGACGTCCTGTTCGGGATCGAAAGCGGCTTCAACCGCCGCGAGCCCTGGCCCGCCGACCCCGCCTGGAACACCGAGGCGCGCATGCTCGACGCGCTGAAGCACATGGACGCCCTGGCCGCCCCGCCGGTGGTGATCGCCAACCACCCGTCCCGCACCTCGCCGGCCGTCGGCGCCTATGGCCTCGTGTCCCCGGCCGAGCTTCGAAACTGGCACGACACGGCGCCCAAGGTGGCCGTGGGCATGGAAGGCGCGCCGGGCCATCAGGCCGCCAGCCTCAACGCCCGCAAGGGCGCCGACCCCGACGACGCCTTCCGCGGCAGTTACCGCCGCGCGCCGACCATGGGCGGCTTCGATCAGATGACCGCCCAGGTCGGCGGCTTCTGGGACTCCATGCTGGGCGAAGGCCGCCGCTGGTGGGTGACCTCGACCTCGGACTCCCACCGCCACTACACCGACGGCGGCAACGACTTCTGGCCCGGCGAGTATTCCAAGACCTATGTGAAGGCGGTCCGGACCTACGACGACGTTCTGGACGGCCTGCGCAACGGCCGGGTGTTCGTCACCCTGGGCGACCTCGTCTCCGAGCTGGAGGTGACCGTCCAGCCGGCCACCGGCGGCGCGCGCGCGGACATCGGCGGGCAGCTGAAGGTGGCGCGCGGGTCCGATGTCACCGTCATCATTCGCCTGCGCGACCCGGCCGGCGCCAACTTCGGCGGTCGCACGCCGGACGTCGCCCGGGTCGACCTCATCCGCGGCGACGTGACCGGCCCCGTCGCCGATCGCAGCGCCGACCGCAACTCGACCGCGCATGTCGCGGCTCGCTTCGCCCCCGGCCAATGGGCCCGCGATGGCGAGCGGATCGCCATGACCTACACGATCCGCAACGTCACCCAGTCCGGCTACGTCCGCGTGCGCGGAACCAACGGCGCGGAACTCGAGCCCCAGCCCGACCCGGCCGGCGAAGATCCCTGGGCCGACCTCTGGTTCTACAGCAACCCGGTCTTCATTTCGGTGGAGTGACTAGAGGTTATCCCGCAGCCACTGAGCTGCCTTGGCCACCGGGTGGGCCCGGGGGTCCAGGGGCTCGCGGCGGAGCTTCGAGGACGAGAGCTGCTTGGTGGAAACCGCTTCACGCGGACCGAAGGCGGCGCGGTGCAGGATGCCGGCGGCGGCCGTGAAGGCCGGGCCCGAGGCGGCGTCGGCCAGGTGCGGCACGCGGCGCGGCCGGCCCAGGCGCACCGGGCGGTCGAACACGCGCACGGCCACTTCCCGCACGCCGGCCAGCTGGCTGGCGCCGCCGGTCAGCACCAGGCCCGCGCCCGGCTCGATCGGCGCACCCGCGGCCTTCAGACGGTCGCGCAGCAATTCCAGGGTCTCCTCGACCCGGGGCGCGATGATCCCCTTCAACAGCGACCGGGGCGCGACCACCGGACCGGCGCCCGGATCGTCACCCCGCGGCGGGGCCTCGATCATCTCGCGGTCCTCGTTGGCCGAGGCGATGGCCGAGCCGTGCAGGGTCTTGATGCGCTCGGCGCCGACGATGGAGGTCGAGAGGCCGCGGGCGATGTCCTGGGTCACGTGGTGGCCGCCGACGGGCACCGTCTCGACGTGCACCAGGCTTCCGCCCCGGAACACCGAGGCTGAGGTCGAGCCGCCGCCCATGTCGATGCAGACGGACCCGAGGTCCATTTCGTCTTCCTCAAGGGCCGCCAGGGCCGAGACGAAGGGCGCAGCGACGACGCCCTCAAGCTGAAGGTGGGCCCGCTCGACGCAAGCGCCCAGGGTGTGGAACACCGTCTCGGCCACCGAGACGACCAGCAGCTCGACGCCGAGCGTCTTGCCGAACATGGCCCGCGGATCGCGGACCCCGCCCTGCCCGTCCACGGCCCAGGCCACCGGCAGGATGTGGATCGCGCGGCGGCCCGGAATCTTGATCTGGGCCAGGGCGTTCTGGATGGCGCGGACGAGGTCGTTGTCGCTGATCGGACGCGCCCCGATGGAGACCCGCCCCTGGATCCGCGACGAACTGAGCTGGCCGCCCGACGTGGCGATAGTCACGCCCTGGACGTTGACGCCCGCGACGTTCTCGGCCCGCTCCACCGCCTGGGCGATGGCGTCCGACGCCTCGTCCATGTTGACGATCGCCCCGCCCCGGACGCCGCGCGACTGGACGTAGCCGACGCCGCAGGTGGTCAGGGTCCGGTCGCCGCGCCGCACGCCGTCCGGCTTCATGATGAAGCAGGCCACCTTGGCCGCGCCCAGATCCACGGCGGCCACGATCTTCGGCGGCGCCAGGGCCGCCTTCAGGCCATCGCGCCCGTTCTTCGGGTCGGCCTTCCGGCTGTCCTTGCGGGCCTCGGTGGGGCGGTCGGCGGTCTTGAGCATCGGCGGGCCAGATCTCTCGTTAGACGCCCTCGGCGGGCGTCGTGACGGCGGCGGTGGTGGTGAGGGCGGGGGCAGGCTGCGGCGCGCGTGGGCGAACCGCGATGGTGTCGGGGTTGCGAAGGTCGATGCGTTCGAAGCCCAGCTCAAGGATGCGCGACCGGAGGTCCAGCTGCTCCAGCTGGATCAGCGCCTGCTCCTCGTCGACGGCCGGCAGCTGGATCAGCGCGCCGTCCTTCAGGCGCAGATCCCAGCGGCGATCGTCGACGCGCACCAGGGCTTCCATCCGGGCCATCAGCTTGGGCCGCTGCGCCAGGGTGGGCAGGATCTCGCCGGCGTGCTGCGCGCCGCCCGCACCCACCACCAGCGGCAGGGTGGCGAAACGCGCCGGGTCTGCCTCGGGGATCACCTCGCCATGATCGTCGATCACGACGCTTCGGCCGCCGTGCTGCCAGACGGCCAGCTGGCGGCGCTCCTTCACCGAGATCATCAGGGTGTCGGGCAGCAAGCGAACCACCCGCGCCTCCTTCACCCAGCCCACGGTCTCGACGCGCTCGCGCAGAGCGGCCAGATCCATGCCCAGCAGCGGATCGTCCTTGTGGACATTGGCGGCGCGGACGATGTCGGCCGTCGCCAGCGCCGAGGCGCCCTGCACGTGCACCGTCTTCAGGCGGAACCCCGCCTCGCCAAACTTGCCATCGACGCCCATCCCGATGGCGCTGGCGATCTGCTGGCCACGGCCGCCGGTCGCCAGGGTGATCGCGAGCGTCAGGGTCAGGACCCCGCCGGCGATCATCAGGATGTGTTTCGGGTTGGGTCCGCGGACGCCGCTGGCCTCAGCCTTGGCCGCGGGCCGCCGGGCTTGAGGACTAGCGGGCGTCTTGGCCCGAGGTTTCGCCGTTCCCCGCGATCCCCCCCGCACTGGCGCGGGCATAGGCGTCCTCCGTGATCCAAAGCACCAAACGATCGAAGTCCACCCCGCCCGCCGCGGCCTGCTCGGGTACGAGCGAGGTCGGGGTCATCCCAGGCTGGGTGTTCACCTCCAAGAGGACCAAAACATCGTTAATGTCGTCATAACGGAGGTCCGATCGGGTAACGCCTCGGCAACCAAGCGCCGCGTGGGCCTTCTCCGACAGTTCTTTCGCCTTCTCCGTCACATGCGGCGGAATCCTCGCCGGAACGATGTGCTCGGACCCGCCGTCGCCGTATTTCGCCTCGTAGTCATAGAAGCCGGTTTTCGAAACGATTTCGGTCACGGTCATGGCCTTGCCGTCCATAACGCCGACGGCGAGTTCCATTCCGCGGATGTAGGGCTCCACCATGACCTCCTCGCCGAAGGTCCAGGACGGGGCCACGACCTCCTGCGGCGGGCGATTCGCGCCGTCGTGGACCATGAACACCCCGACCGACGAGCCCTCGGCGTTCGGCTTCACGACATAGGGGGGCGCGATGACATGGCCCGCGGCTACGTCGAAGCGGTTGAACAGCCCGCCGCCGGGCACGGCGACGCCGGCCGCCGCCAGGACGGCCTTGGCCTTGGCCTTGTCCATCGCCAGGGCTGAGGCGAGGACACCGCAGTGGGTGTAGGGGATCGCCAGGGTCTCCAGGACGCCTTGGACGCAGCCGTCCTCGCCCCAAGCGCCATGCAGCGCGTTGAAGCAGACGTCGGGCTTCAGC
Source organism: Caulobacteraceae bacterium (assembly GCA_027483845.1). Lineage (GTDB taxonomy): Bacteria > Pseudomonadota > Alphaproteobacteria > Caulobacterales > Caulobacteraceae > Phenylobacterium. The sequence goes on from JAIXTR010000112.1 coordinate 10,461, forward strand.
CGCGTCAGCACCTGGGCCAGATCGCGGCCGGCATCGACCCGGCTGACGCGCGCGCCCAGACGCTCCAGGGCGTCGGCGCAGGCGCCGCCCGAGACCAGGCTGACCTCGCGCTCGGACGACAGGCCGCCCAACAGGACCGCCACGTGATGGCCGGAAAGGGGCTGGCTCACTTGGCCTCCGTCGGCGTCTTGGGCCGGAAATCGATGTCGGAATTGGCGACGGTGTAGAGGAAGGCCGCCCAGACGGCGACGTTCTGCGACAGCTCGGCCGGATCGATCTTGTCCAGGGTGTCGTCCGCCGAATGGTGCAGATCGAAGTATCGGCTCATGTCCTGATTGAAGTCCACGAACGGCGCGCCCAGGGCGATGAGGCCGGCGATGTCCGCCCCGCCAGAGCGCGGCGGGGTGCGGTTCACGGCAACCTTCAGCTTGGGCAGGGTGCTTTGGAACGCAGTCATGGCTGGATGCCCCGCGCCGGCTTGCGGCGTCGACAGGCTCCAGATCCGGCCGGCCCCGCCATCGCTCTCGCCAGCGACGATGATCTTGCCGACCTCGTCCTTGTGGGCGGCGGCGTAGGCGGCGGACGAGCCCCCCTGCTCTTCCGAACCCCACATCACGACGCGAATCGTGCGGCGCGGCTTGCCGGGCGCGGCGGCGAGCTTGGCGGCGGCGGTGGTGATGGCGATGCCGGCGGCGTCGTCGATGGCGCCCGTGCCGGGATCCCAGCTGTCCAGGTGGCCGCCAATGACGATCACCTCGTCCGGCTTGTCCTTGCCGCGGATCTCGCCGGAGATGTTCCAGGCCGGGGCCGCCGGATTGACGCTCGACGCCATCTCCAGCTTCACCAGCACCGGCTTGCCGCGCGCCGCCAGGTTTTCCAGCAGTTCCGCGTCCGGCGGCGACAGCGCCGCGGCCGGAATGCCGCCGGCCGC
>JAIXTR010000435.1 GCA_027483845.1 Caulobacteraceae bacterium
CCCGGCCGGTGATCCAGTAGTAACCGTCCGCGTCACGGCGCGCGCCGTCGCCGGTGAAGTACTTGCCGGGATAGGTGGAAAAGTAGGTGTCGATGAACCGCTGATGGTCGCCGTAGACGGTCCGCATCATGCCGGGCCAACCGTCGGTGATGCAGAGGTTGCCATTCACCGCGCCAGTCAGTTCACGGCCCTCGGCGTCCACCAGCATTGGCAGGACCCCAGGCAGCGGCTTGGCGCAGGATCCCGGCTTCAGGCCATGCGCGCCAGGCAGAGGGCTCATCAGGCAGGCGCCGGTCTCTGTCTGCCACCACGTGTCCACGATCGGGCAACGCCCCTCGCCGACCACGCGGTGATACCAGAGCCAGGCCTCGGGGTTGATCGGCTCGCCCACCGTGCCCAGCAGGCGGATCGACTTGCGCGACGTCCGCTGCACCGGCAGGTCGCCCTCGCGCATCAGGGCCCGGAGCGCCGTGGGCGCGGTGTAGAAGATCTCGACCTTGTGCTTGTCGCAGACCTCCCAGAAGCGGGAGGAGGTCGGGAAGTTCGGCACGCCCTCGAACATCAGGCTGGTCGCGCCATTGGCCAGCGGGCCGTAGACCACATAGCTGTGGCCGGTGACCCAGCCCACGTCGGCCGTGCACCAGAAGACCTCGCCGGGGCGGTAGTCGAAGACCACCTCATGCGTCCAGGACGCCCAGGCCAGGTACCCGCCCGTCGTGTGCAGCACGCCCTTCGGCTTCCCCGTCGAGCCCGAGGTATAGAGGATGAACAGCGGGTCTTCGGCGCCCATCGGCTCGGGCTCGCACTCGGTCGAGACCGTCTGCTTCAGATCCGAGAAATAGGCGTCGCGCCCGGCGGTCATGGGCACGGCGCCACCCGTGCGCTTGACCACGATCACGTCGGTCACGCCGGGACAGGCCTGCAGCGCCTCGTCCACGTTCAGCTTCAGCGGCACGATCCGTCCGCCGCGCAGGCCCTCGTCGGCCGTGATGACGATCTTCGAGTCGCAGTCCTGGATGCGGCCCGCCAGGCTGTCGGGCGAGAAGCCGCCGAAGACCACCGAATGGATCGCGCCGATCCGCGAGCAGGCCAGCATGGAGGCCGCCGCCGCCGGGATCATCGGCAGGTAGATGGTGACCCGGTCGCCCTTCTTGACGCCCTTGGCCTTCAGCACGTTCGCCCAGCGGCAGACCTCGGCATGGAGCTGGCGGTAGGTCAGGGCGTCGTAGGCCTGGCCGTCGTCGCTTTCCCAGATCAGCGCCACGGTGTCGCCGTTCGACTTCAGGTGGCGGTCCAGGCAGTTGACCGAGACGTTGAGCACGCCGTCGGCGAACCAGCGGACTCGGAAGGTCTCCTTGTCGAAGGAGACGTCCTTCACCTCGGTGAACGGCTTGATCCAGTCGAGACGCCGGCCGATGTCGGCCCAGTAGCCCTCCGGGTCGGCGTCGACCCGCCGGACGGCGGCGTCATACGCGTCCGAATTCATCAGGGCCTTGTCGGCCCATTCCTGGGGAACCGGGAAAACCTCGCCGTCGGACACCACTGAACCTCCGAAGATGTGGCTCCGCACTAACCGCAGTCAGGCGCCGGGCGCAACACGCCGCACCATTGGCGCCTTGCGGCGACTCGCGGCCGGGGGGATTTATCCGGATGCTTCGCCTGCGCCCTGTCCTCGGTCCTGTCGTCCTCGGCCTTGCGAGCCTCACCCTGGCCGCCTGCGGTGGGTCTGCGCCGAAAGGCGCCGCCGAGGCCGCCAGTCGTCTTCTGACCGCCGCCTACGAAAATGACCGCGTGGCCTTCGAGGCTGAGATCGATCGCGCCGCGGTGCGCGAGGACGTTCGACGCCAGGTGAACGAGATGGCCCGCTCAAAAGCGCTGGAGGTGGATGGCGGGCCCTCCGAATTCGTCCTCGACCGGATGATCAGCCCCGATGCCCTGCGTCTCGTCGACGCCACCGGCGCGCGGATCACCGCGCCGCCGACGCCGGAACAGGTCGCCCGGCTGATGAAGACGGTGGACGCCGACCACGCCTGCCTGCGCGACGCCGAGTCGCCCAAGAACTGCGTCCTGACCTTCGCCCGGGGCAAGACGCCGAAGTGGCGGCTGGTGGGGATGCGGGCGCTGGATCTCCGGATCGAGGTCGCCGCCGCGGCGCCTTGAGCGAAGTTGGGCGTGACGGCGTCCGTCGGATGATCCTATGGATTGCGCCAGTTCGTCCTGCATCGAAGGCTTGGCCCATGTTGCTGCATCTTTCCACCTGGGCGGAGGTCGAGGCGTTCCTCGGTCGCTCCAAGACGGTTGTCATTCCGATCGGCTCGAACGAGCAGCATGGCCCGACCGGCCTGCTGGGCACGGACTGGCTCTGTCCCGAGATCATCGCCCATGAGGCGGAGAAGAACGGCGACATCATCGTCGCGCCGACCTTCAACATCGGCATGGCCCAGCATCACCTGGACTTTCCCGGCACCATCGCGCTGCGTCCCTCGACCTTCATGCTGGCGATCGGCGACTGGTGCCGCAGTCTGAGCCATGCGGGCTTCGAGAAGCTGTACTTCCTGAACGGTCACGGCGGGAACGTCGCCACCATCGAGGCCGCGTTCTCGGAACTCTACGCCGAGGCCAGCTACGCCGGCCGCAAGCGCGGCTTCGCCTGCAAGCTGAAGAACTGGTGGGACCTCGCTGGCGTCACGGCGCTGGCCAACCGCCAGTTCCCCGTGGGCCACGGCAGCCACGCCACGCCGTCCGAGATCGCGGTGACCCAGTGGGCCTACCCCGAGAGCATCAAGACCGCCAACTACGCGCCGCAGATCGCGCCGACCGGTCCGATCCGGGAAGCCACGGATTTCCGCAGCCGCTTCGCCGATGGCCGCATGGGCTCGGACCCGGGCCTCGCCACGCCGGAAAAGGGCGGCGAACTGGTCAAGACCGCCGCCGCCGCCCTGCTGCAGGACGTGGCCGCGTTCGGCGCGGAGACGGCGCCGGCCTGACCC
>JAIXTR010000239.1 GCA_027483845.1 Caulobacteraceae bacterium
CTTTTCAGTGCGCCCCTTGAACCGCCCCGGCGTCCCGGCGTCAAACAAATTGGACCACCGGCCATGAGCGTCCCCGCCGATCCGCGCCTGATCCTGCACGAAGACGAGCTGGATGCGGGGCTGGAGCTGATGCTGTTGGCCGAGGCGTCGCTGTGGGCGGCGGTGGACCAGGGGCTGGCGGAGGCGGGCCTTGGACTGGGCCGGTCGCACTGGCGGGCGGCGTTCCTGCTGCGTCGGCGGCCGGGAATCGGCGTGCAGGAGCTGGCGCACCTCACCAGCCTCTCGAAACAGGCGGCCAGCCGCATCCTGGTGGATCTGGCGGGCAAGGGGCTGGTCGAGAAGCAGGCGGGCGACGTGGACGGCCGGCGGCGCAGCGCGGCGCTGACGCCGGAGGGCCTGGGCTTCGAGGGGGCGATCAGCGAGCGGTTGCGGGGCCAGCTGACCCGGGCCTATCGCACCGGTGGGCTGGACGGGGTGGCCGGCGCGCGCGCCATATTGTCGGCCATGGCCGGCGGCCGCACGCGCAGCCCCACACCGGCGGGAGGACGACCATGAGCTTCTCGGACGCCCCGGCCCGCACGCGCCATCTGCTGGTCGTCGATGACGACGACAGGATCCGCGAGCTGCTGAAGGAATATCTGACCCGCGCTGGCTTCCGGGTGACGGCGGCGGCGGGCGGTGCGCCGGCGCGCCGGCTGCTGGGCACGCTGGACTTCGACCTGGCAGTGCTGGACGTGATGATGCCGGGCGAGGACGGCTTCTCGCTCACCCGCTGGCTGCGCGAACAGCGGGGCGCCGCCGGCCGGACGCCGGTGCTGCTGCTGACCGCCAAGACCGAGCCCGGCGACCGGATCGAGGGGCTGAAGCTGGGCGCCGACGACTATCTGGGCAAGCCGTTCGAGCCCGAGGAGCTGTTGCTGCGGATCGAGGCGATCCTGCGCCGGGCCAGCGATCCGCAGCCGGTGGGCGGGGCGCTGTCCCTGGGGCGCTGCCGGTTCGACGCCGACCGGGGCGAGCTGACCAGCAACGGCGAGGCGATCCGGCTGACCGAGGCCGAGGTCGCCCTGCTGCGGCAGCTGGCCCGCACCCCGCACGAGCCGGTGGACCGGCTGGAACTGGCCCACGGCTCGGTCGATCCCTCGGGCCGCGCGGTGGACGTGCAGGTCACCCGCCTGCGCCGCAAGATCGAGGAAGATCCCAAGGCGCCCCGCTATCTCCAGACCGTCCGCGGCGTCGGCTACCGGCTGGCGCCGGACTGATGAAGACAAGCGCGACCTTTCCAGTTCCTCCCCCGTCGCGCAGACGACGGGGGAGGTGGCTCGTCGCGCAGCGACGAGACGGAGGGGGCGCGAGATCGGACGCTCAGCGTGGGCCACCCAGCGCCCCCTCCGTCAGCTTCGCTGCCACCTCCCCCGCTGCGCAGGGGAGGAGCGGGTTATGAAGACGCCGTCTTCGTTCCGGGTGTTGCTGCGGTGGCTGAAGCGGCGGCTGCCGGCGACGCTGTTCGCGCGGTCGATGCTGATCATCGTGCTGCCGGTGGCGCTGATGCAGATCGCGGTGACCTATGTGTTCTTCGACGCCCACTGGCAGACGGTGACCGCTCGGCTGTCCGAGGGGCTGGCCGGGGACATCGCCTGGGCGGTGGAGACCTACAAGGAAGACCCGACGCCGCAGAGCTTCGCCAAGCTGAGCAAGCGGGCGGAGGACTCGATGAGCCTGTCTATCGCCCTGCAGCCCGGGCGCAAGCTCCCCCTGCGGCGGCGAGATCCACCGGTGTTGCTGGAGGCCTTCTTCGCGCCGATCGACCGGTCGCTGGACCGGGCGCTCAGCGAGCGGCTGGACGCGCCCTTCTGGTTCGACACCACCCGATACCCGGCCTACGTCGATATCCGGGTGGGCGTGCAGGGCGGCGTGATGCGCATCCTGGCGCCAAGGGACCGCGCCTTCGCGACCCAGGGCCATATCTTCGTGCTTTGGATGACGGTGGCGACGGTGCTGCTGACGGCCATCGCCCTGCTGTTCATCCGCAACCAGGTGCGCGCCATCGAGCGGCTGGCCAACGCCGCCGAGGCGTTCGGGCGCGGCGCCGACTCGCCCGCATTCAAGCCGCACGGGGCCAAGGAGGTGCGGGCCGCCGCCATGGCGTTCCTCGACATGCGCGGCCGCATCCAGCGGCACATCGAGCAGCGCACGGCTCTGCTGGCCTCGGTCAGCCATGACCTGCGCACCCCGCTGACCCGGCTGAAACTGGCCCTGGCGCTGGCCGAGCCCAACAAGCGCAACGCCGACATGAAGCGCGACCTGGCCGAGATGGAGCACATGATCGACGAGTACCTCGCCTTCGCCCGTGGCGAGGGGGGCGAGGCGACCGAGGCCGTGCGGCTGCGGCCCCTGATCGAGGCGGTCAGCGAAGGCGCCCGGCGGCTGGGGGCGCAGGTGAGCGTGGACGCCGACCCCGACCTCACCGCCACAGCGCGGCCCAACGCCCTGAAGCGGGCGCTGGCCAACCTGGTGATGAACGCCGCCTCCCACGGGGAGCGCGTGGCGGTCGCCGCCCGGCGCGGCCAAGCGGGGCTGGAGATCGTGGTGGACGACGACGGGCCGGGCATCCCGGCCGAGCAGTACGAGGAGGCGTTCAAGGCCTTCGCCCGGCTGGACGAGAGCCGCAACCAGAACACCAAGGGCGTAGGCCTGGGCCTGGCGATCGCCCGGGACGTGGCGCGGGGCCACGGCGGCGATATCGTGCTGGACCGCTCGCCGCTGGGCGGCCTGCGGGCGATCGTGCGGCTGCCGGGCTGAGGCCATTCACCGGCGGTTCACCGCCCGTGGTAAAGCTTGTTCCGCATCGACTTGGGGACCCTGAATGCGCGCTCTCGTTCTTGCTCTCGGCCTGACCCTGGCCGCCGCCCCGGCGCTGGCCGCCGATCCCGTGGAGGGAGACTGGCTGACTCAGACGGGCACGGGCAAGGTCCGGATCGCCCCGTGCGCCGGCAAGGCCGACCGGCTGTGCGGCGCGATCTTCTGGCTGAAGAACCCGGCGGACCAGAAGGCGACCGACGTCAACAATCCCGAGGCGAAGCTGCGCAGCCGCCCGATCCTGGGCCTGCCGATGTTGTACGGCTTCAAGGCGGCCGGACCGGGCCGATGGACGGGCGGCAAGATCTATGACCCGCAGACGGGCAAGACCTACGACAGCAAACTCTCGATCAACCCCAACGGGACTCTGAAGGTCGAGGGCTGCATCGCGGTCATCTGCCAGGCCCAGACCTGGAAGCGGAGCTAGGCGGGCGGTCACGATCCTGTCCTAATCGCGCGCACACTCTGGCGACGGTTGATGGGTCTGGAGGCGTGATGCCGATGCGATTTGGCGCGACGCTGGGTGTGGCCCTGGCCGCCGCCGGGGCGATGTCGACGGCGAAGGCCCAGACGAAAATCCCCGTCCCCGAGGCGCCCGGCGTCAACATGGCGCTGATCCCCCTGCCCGCCGGGGCCAACCTGGAGGCGGCTTTGCCGGGGGTCATCGACAAGGTCGGCGCCGCCAACGGAGGGATCTCCCAGCATTCCACCCCCACGCAGGTCGATGTCGGCGGCGTGCGGATGCGGGTGGAAGCCGTCTCGTTCACCCGCGCGCCGAACCTGGCGTTCTTCTTCCTCTCCACATCCACGGGCCGCGGCGTCTGCATGGCCGGCGTGCCGCTGGATCAGGTGAAGACCGCCGCACAGCCGATGGGCCTGGCCTGTCTCAGGGCGCTGGGCGTGGGGGCGGGCCGCGTCGTCGCGGCCAGCCCGCCGTCGGCGCCCGCGCGTGAGACGGCCGCGGCGCCCCGTCCCTCCCTTGCCGCCGGACCGGCCGCCCACGCCGGCAACTGGGCGAAGGTCGAGGGGGTGTACTTCCGCAGCCTTGCCGGGATCGGGGTCGGCGGCATGGTCATCATGCGCTTCGCCCCGACGATCTTCTTCAAGGACGGGACATTCTACGAGACCGACGATCCGGCGCTGGAGGACGTCGACCTGGCCGCGTCAAAGGCGGCCAGCCCGCACCGCTGGGGCCGCTGGTCGCGGCAGGGCGACCGCTTCACCCTCACCGATGCGAAGGGCCGACCGAATGTCTATCCGCTGCAGGAAGGCGCCCTGTTCAAGGCTTTCCCGGCCAGCGCGGCGTCGCTGAGCGGCAGCTACAAGACCGTCGGCGGCGGGGGGAACACAGCTGTCGGCGGCGACGTGATGATCGCCACGCAGAACCGGTTCAACTTCCTGCCGGGCGGCGTCTACACGACGCAACGTTCGGCCGGAGCGTCCAACAGCGGCGCGTCCACGGGCGTTGGCAGCACGCTCGCCGCCCGCACCGCCGGCGAGGGGCGGTTCAACGCCGACCGCTACACCATCACATTCGAACGGCCCGACGGCCGCCGGGAGCGCCGGTTCTTCGCCTTCGGCTCGCGCAGGAGCCCCGCGCAGCTGGATACCGGCCTGCTGTTCATCGGCGACACCGCCTACACCCGGGCGGACTGAGAGCGCCCGCGCCGAGCGGCCTTAGGCCCCCAGTTCCTTCGAGCGCCGCACGGCGGCGGCGACGGCGTCGCGCATCAGGCCTGGCAGGCCGCCGTCGGCCAGCAGGACGTCCAGCGCCGCCTGGGTGGTGCCCCCGGGCGAGGTCACCTGGCGGCGGAGTTCGGCCGGGTCCTCGCCCGAGCTGTTGAGGAGGGCCGCCGCGCCGGTCAGGGTCGAACGCGCCAGGCGCTGGGCGTCCGCCGGGGACAGGCCCGCCGCGGCGCCCGCCGCTTCCAGCGCTTCGATGAAGGCGTAGAGATAGGCCGGCGCCGAGCCCGACACGCCGGTGGCGGCGTGCATCAGCCCCTCGTCGGTCAGGGTCACCACCGTCCCCAGGGGCGCGAACAGCGCCTTGGCGCGGGCCAGGGCCTCGGGGTCGTCGGCGTAGAGGCTGGCGGTTCCCTGGCCGATGGCCGCGGCGGTGGTGGGCATCA
>JAIXTR010000244.1 GCA_027483845.1 Caulobacteraceae bacterium
GCCCGCAAGGTCACCGGCCCGGTGCTCAACGCCGCCTTCGGCGCGCCCTACGCCTGGCTGTCGCATTCGCGCACGTTCATCGTCCGCGCCGTGCCGACCGGCCGCGGTCCGGCGCCGCCTGAGTCGACGACGCCCGACGGCCCGACGATCCAGGAAAACATCGGCCGCACCGCGCCGGCGCGCACCTACCAGGACCTGCTGTCCAACCCCCGCGACGAGGCGCTGTTCGACCACTATTTCACCAGCCAGATCCTGCGGGTGGACGCCGCCAGCGGCGCGGCGACCCAGATCGGCGCCCCGGCCATCTGGTCCCAGGTCCAGCCCTCGCCCGACGGCCGCTTCCTGCTGACCGCAAAGCTGAAGCGGCCGTTCAGCTATGTCGTCCCGGCCCGCGCCTTCCCCACCGAGATCGCCGTCCTGGACCTCTCCGGCAAGGTCTTGAAGGCCATCGTCGACCGGCCGCTGGCCGACGACGTGCCGCCGCCCTTCGACGCCGTGGTCAAGGGCCCGCGGGAGGTGGAATGGCGCGCCGACGCCCCGGCCACCCTGCTCTGGGCCGAGGCCCAGGACGGCGGCGACCCGCGCAACAAGGTGGCGATCCACGACCGCCTGCTGCTGCTGGACGCCCCCTTCACCGCCCCGCCCCGGACGCTGGTCGACCTGAAGGAACGCTACGACGAGATCCACTGGGGCCGCGCCGACACCGCCATCGTCACCACCCGCTGGTGGCTGGATCGGCACGAGACGCGGATCGCGGTGAACCCGTCCCAGCCCGGAGTCGGCCGCGTGCTGATCTCGCGCAGCTCCCAGGACCGCTACGGCGACCCCGGCCAGCCGATGACCGCCCCTACGGCCACGGGCGAGCCGGTCATGCAGTTCACCGCCGACGGCAAGGCCGTGCTGATGAGCGGCGCCGGCGCGACGGCCAAGGGCGAATACCCCTTCGTCAGCCGCCTCGAGCTGGCGGATGGCAAGACCCGAGAGCTCTGGCGCAGCCAGCCGGGGACCTACGAACTGCCGATCGCCTTCACGGATGCGGCGGCGACCCGACTGCTCACCCGGCGCGAAAGCCAGACGGCGGCGCCCAACTTCTATCTGCGGACCCTCGGCGCGAAGACGCCCAAGGCGCTCACCGCCTTCGCCGACCCGGCGCCCCAGTTCGCCGGGGTGACCAAGCGCCTGATCACCTACAAGCGGGCCGACGGCCTGCCGCTGTCGGGCACGCTGTACCTGCCCGCCGGCTACGATCAGACGCGCGACGGTCCGCTACCGCTGCTGATGTGGGCCTACCCGGCCGAGTTCACGGATCCGGCCATGGCCGGTCAGGTGGTGGACCAGGCCGCCAACCGATTCTCGCGGCCCGGCGGCATCTCCCACCTGCTGCTGGTGACCCAGGGCTATGCGGTGCTGGACAACCCGGCCTTCCCCATCGTCGGCGCGGCGGGCAAGGCCAACGACACCTACATCGAGCAGCTCACCGCCGACGCCCAGGCCGCCGTCGACGCCGTGGTGAACCTGGGCGTGGCCAGCCGCGACCGGATCGCCGTGGGCGGCCACTCCTACGGCGCCTTCATGACCGCCAATCTGCTGGCGCACACCGACCTGTTCCGGGCCGGCATCGCCCGCTCGGGCGCCTACAACCGGACCCTGACGCCCTTCGGCTTCCAGGCCGAGGAGCGGACCTACTGGGAGGCGACGGACATCTATACGAAGATGAGCCCGTTCACCTACGCGCCCCGGATCAAGGCGCCGATCCTGCTCACCCACGGCGGGGCGGACGACAACTCCGGCACCTTCCCGGTCCAGACCGAGCGGTTCTACGCAGCCCTGAAAGGCGCCGGCGCCACGGTCCGCTACGTGGTCCTGCCGAATGAGGCGCACGGCTATCGCGCCCGGGAATCGTCCCTGCACACCCTGTGGGAAATGACCACCTGGCTCGACACCTACCTGAAGCCCAAGGCCCCCGCGGCGGCCGGCAAGTAGCTCACGGCGCCGGGACGGCGGCGGTGCGGACGTGGACGACGGCGTAACGGTCGTTCCACACCCGCTGCCAGCCGGGCTTGCGATCCATCTCACGGATCATCGGCTCGCCGGTCTCCAGGATCGTCCAGTCGATCGCGTGCTGCGCCAACGCCCGGTCCAGCGCCGGGCCACCCTCGCGGGCCTTCAGATAGGACGAGAAGAAGGCGTCGCCGTACATGTCGGCCCGCCCGTCGATGAACGGCCGCACGCCACGGAAGATCAGATAACCGCCGAAGCGATAGGCGTTGAACACCGGCCGCTCGGCCAGTCCGGGCGGCAGATGCGCCAGCGCCGCCGCCGGCGTCGCGCTGTCGTCCGTGCGTGTGATCGGGGTCGCCAGCCGCACGCCGATCAGCCCCAGCGCCAGCACCGCAAACGCCAGGATCGCGACGCCGGCGCGCGTGGCTGGCGCCCGCTGGCGCCCCCAGGCCGCGGCCAGCGGCGCTGCCAGGACCAGCGGCGCAACCACCGCCAGCACGATTTGGTGCCGGGAATGCTGCAGGCTCATGTGCAGCAGGAGGAGCAGCAGCGCCAAGCGTAGCACCGGGATCCGCACCCCGCTGCGCAGACAGACGAACAGGGTCGCCAGCAGGGCGAGTTCGAACGGCTCGGGCTTGCTGAAATCGGCCGGCAGCCATTCGGTGATGGCGTTCAGCGTGGTCATCGCGCTGGTCTGGAACGGATAGAGCAGCCCCGCCGGCCCATGCGGTGTCGCCATCGCGGCCGCCAGGCTCAGCAGGCCCACCGGTGTCCAGGCGCGGATCACCGCCCAGGAGGCGTCCCGCCGGGCGACCAGCGCCTCCAAGGCGAAGACGGCCATGATCGCCAGGCCCAGGGCATAGCTGGCGTGCAGGTTGGCCCACAGCAGCATCAGCAGCGGCATGAACAGCCCGGGCGGACCATCCCGGTCCCGCGCCGCCAGCAGCTCCGCCGTCCAGGCGGCCAACAGCGGCAGCGCCAGCACATGCGGCCGCGTCAGCAGGCTGGGCGACATCACCGCCAGGGCCAGCACCAGCGTCACGAAAAGGCTGACCGGGCTCAGGAACAGCCGGAGACGCGATCCCATCGCGCCGACGGTCGCGGCCATCGCCAGGCCGAACAGGATCGCCAGACCACTCCAGCCGCCCGCCACCAGCGCCAAGGCCATGACGATCTCGGCCAGCCACTCGTGGGACAGCCAGGGCCGCCCGGCGAAGGTGTGGGAGAAGACATCGACCGTCAGGACGCGACGGTGCTCGACCATCCACTCGCCGGCCGCCAGGTGCCAATAGGTGTCGCCGTCCAGCAGCACCTGGGGCACGAACAGCATCACCGCGAAGATCGCGGCCATCGCCAGCGCCAGGATCCAGCCATACGCGTCCAGGCCCAGCAGGGGCGGTCTCGGCGCGGAGGCGAGCGGGGACGCGGCGGCCATGACCTCTGGGTTAGGCCGCCGGCCGTGAAGCTCGGGTTTACGGCGTCGGCTTTCGGCCACGGATGGGCTATGGCGAGCGGGATGATCCGCATCGGCGTGGACTTCGGCGGGACCAAGATCGAGGCGGCGGCGCTCGACGCCGACGGCCGCTTCCAGGCGCGTGTCCGCGGCCCGAC
>JAIXTR010000406.1 GCA_027483845.1 Caulobacteraceae bacterium
AGGCCCGGTCCGCCGGGTTGGCGGCCATCACCATCATCTTGGATCCCGGCACGACCTTCTGCGGCCCGGCCAGGAAGGCGTCGAGGCGGGCGGGGTCCCACTTCACCGGCTGCTTCAGCATCGCCGGCGAATAGGCGAAGGTCGGTCGCGCGGGGCGGGTCATCAGGCCGGTCAGATCCGGGCCCATCAGGGATTTGCCGGGGGTGTGGCACATGCCGCAACGCTGCTTGAACATCGTCTCGCCCGTGGCCTGAGCCAGGGCGGGTGTCGCCGCCGGCCCCGCCAGCACCATCGCCGATCCCAACGCCACCAACGCCGAACGCAACGCCATCTGAGCTACCCCCATTGAACGGCCGCGTATGACATGGGCCCACGCGCTCCGCGAAGGGGGCGTCGCGGTCTGGGGCGCGCGATCCGCCGGATTGCCCACGATCCGGGCAGGGCGGCGCTCAGCCCGCGAACAGTACCTCGCAGCCAGTGCCCGCGAGAGCGGCGTCGACCTTGGCGCGGTCGCGTTCGCCCAGCGCCGCATACTCCTCGCGGAGCCAGGTGAGGCATTTGGCCTGATAGGCGAAGGGCTGCATGGTCCAGGGCTTGCCGTCGATCTCGGTGGCGACCTCCGAGGCGCCCGACGCCACGGCCGCGGCATTGGCGAGCAGGAGCGGCGCGTAGGTGCGGCCGGCTTCGCCCAGCAGGGCCTTAAGGGTCGCGGGCAGGGCGCCGGCGTCCAGCCAGTCGGCCTCGGTTGGCTCCTCGCCGGTGAGGTCTTCCATCAGCATGACCCAGGCGGCCAGCCGGTGCGCCCGCGCGTGGGTCAGGACCATCGGCGTTGGGTCGAAGTGGACGAGTTGGGTCAGCTGGCCATAGCAGGCGAAGTCTGCGGCCGACGGGCGGGCGCCCAGCAGGAAGCGGTGGTCGCGCAGGTGGGCTTCCATCAGGTCGACGAAGCGGACGTAGCTTGCCTCGATCACCGGCCCGGTGACGGCGTTGGAGCCGACGTAGCGAAGCCTGGGGATTTGGCGGTCGGCGAACGCCTTGCCGGCCGCCTGCAGCTGGTCGTCGGGCGTCCGCGCGCGGGTGAAGGCCGGCAGGACGCCGGCGGCCTTGGCGATGTCGTCGGCATAGGCCCAGTGATAGTGGAACATGGCTTTGGTCAGCCACTCGTCCCCGAAGTCCTCGAGCAGGGCGTCGATCAGCGCCAGCGCGGGGTCGGACGGCCGGGCCTCGCGCCCGGCATGCTCGCGCTCGAGGCGCCGCAGGATCGGGGTGGAGTCGGTGATGGCTGTCAGCTGGCCGTCGGGACCCGGCACGTAGAAGGTCGGCAGCAGCGCCACCTTGGCCGGCGGCAGCCGCGGATCGTCGCGGGACCGCAGGCTGTAGGGGATATGGCGATAGCGCAGCAGCGCCAGCATCTTGCGCGTGTAGGGTGAGCCTGGCGCGCCGCTCAGCAGCACGCGATCCGTGGCCGTTTGCATTCCTGCCTCCCGCTGCCCCGTTGTCCGTTCGAGGTCCTGGCTTGACTATGAAGCGGAACTCTTATTCCGAAAAGCCGTCTCGGGGGCAGGCGGCGATTGGAAAGCGGCTGGCGGACGGCTAAACCGGCCATCGAGCTGCGGAAACCGTCCATGCCAAAGGGACTGCCCCTGGAGACGCAAGAGACCGACCCGACCTGGACGCGCCCCGCGTACCAGACCCGCAGCCGTGAGCAGCGTGACCGCCTGTTGAAGGCGGGTGAGCGGGCGTTCGCCGCCGCGGGGTTCTGGGAAACCCACGTCACCGATATCGCCAAGCGTGCGGGGTGCTCGGTGGGCAGCTTCTATCGCCGGTTCGAGGACAAGGAGGCGTTCTTCCTGGCGCTGCAGGCCGACATGGCCGCGCGGTCCGAGGCCAACATCACGACCTTCTTCGGCGATCCGGCGCGGGCGACCGAGTCGCTTGAGGACATGCTGCGGCTGCTGGTGCGCCGCACGGCGCGGGGCATGCGCGAGATCGAGGGCTACTACCGGGCGCTGTTCGAGCTGAGCCTTCGGGGCCAGAATGTCTGGCCGTCGATGCGGCGGATCGAGGCGATCGAGGCGGACTGCGTGATCAAGCAGATGCGGGATCGCGGCCTGCCGGTGGAAAACGGATTGGCGAAGCGGGCGCAGCTGGCGATCCGCATGGTCCACGGCCAGATCGTGGCGGCGATGCTGCACGGCGCCGGGCCCTGGGAGGCGGACGACCCGGTGCTGCACGACGAGCTGGGGCTGGTGCTGATCCGCTACCTCGGGATCGAGACCGCGCGCTAGACCAGTTTCAGCCCCAGCCGCGCGACGACGACGGGCAGAAGGACGACAAACTCCAACAGGGCGATCGCGTAGAGGCCCGCCAGCACCGGCCGGCCTTCCCGGTAGTTGAACACGACGCCGGCCAGCAGCGGCCCCGAAATCGGTCCCAGGAGAAGGAAGGGGGCCAGTCGTTTCCAGCGGATCACAGGCCCGTCTCCATTCGGCGCAATAGACGAACACCGATGCAACTCGTGCGCCGGTCACCCGGTCCAGAGCTGTGCCGAAATGGGACGCGCGTACTTCAGCGCGGTGGCGGCCGTCCGCCGCCCGGGGGCGCGCGACGGTCCCCCTTGTCGCGCCGGCCCGCGGCCATGAACTGGGCAGGGGTGGCCTTCAGATCGGTGAGCAGGATGGCGCCGTCGCCATCGACATCCAGCAGGGCGAAGCGGCGATCGCTGGCGGCGCGCCATTCGGCGCGGCTGACCCCGTACGAGAAGTCGCTGTCGGCGCCGCGGATCGGATGCGGTTCATTGATCAGGCTGTAGGCGGCGGCGCCCTGCATGCGGGTGTCGACGGTGTTGCGGGCGCTGGCGCCGCCCCGGCGCTCGGGCGCGCCGCGCATGCCCAGGCCGGATCGCGTGATTTCCGGGACCAGCTGCTCTTCCCAGCGCGTCACCTCGGGCATGCTGACCTGGCCGTCGCCGTCGGCGTCCAACGCCTTGAACCAGCTGTCCGCGTCGGCGCGGAACTCATCGCGCGTCAGCCGGCCATCGTGGTTCGCGTCGGCCTGGGCGAACCATTTGCCGACCGGGTAGGGCTGGTCGCCCGGCGCGCGGAACGGCTCGCCCGCGGGACTGATGAACAGCTGAGTGCGGGGACCGGGCGGCCCGTCGCCGGGCTCATCGTCGCCGAAGCCGGATGGGGGTCCGCCGGGCGGCCCGCTGGCGCACCCGGCCGCGACGAGCGCGGCGCCCACAAGGCCAATCCAGTTCCTGCGACGCATGAGGCTTTCCAAAGTCTTCGACCTGTCCGGACGTAGCGGCGCAAAGGGGCGCCGCCATGTCGGAGCCGCCACAATCGCGGGGAATGACGCCGAAGTCAGCCCCGCGACGCGTCTGGGTCTCAGTAGGCGCCGAAGCGGACCTCTGCGCTGCCGGCCGGGAGTTCGATGGTCATGCCATCCTTGGCCAGCCGCCAGTCCAGCTTGCCGCCGGCGTCCATGCCGCTGGTGAAGGCCTCGGGCGTGAACATCGGCAGGCCCGCCTGGGTGAGGTGGGTCAGGACCAGGGCCTTCACGCCCGCCGCCCGGGC
>JAIXTR010000479.1 GCA_027483845.1 Caulobacteraceae bacterium
CACCGGTGTCAACATGATGACAACCCCCTTCGGACGGACCCCTCGGCGCCCCAATCCCGTGTTCTCGGATGAGTATGGGGTCGTCCGCGACGTGCTGGTTCAGGCCCGGCGCGAGGCGGGGCTGAGCCAACGCGCCCTGGCCGCGCGTCTCGGCAAGAGCGGCTCGCACGTGGCCATGATCGAGCGGGGACAGCGTCGGGTGGACCTGCTGGAATTCTGCCGGATCGCCGCCAGCCTGGGTATTTCACCCGACGCTCTGGTGGCCCGGATCGTCGCGCAGCTGGACGCGCTGAAGGCCGCCGCCTAGCGGCCGCGTCGCTTCGGCGACGGGGTCAGACTGTCGGCAAGGGCGAGGGTGGCGAAGCCGTCGCTGACGTCCGCGATCTCGGTCCCGTCCCGCCGTCGCCAGGACGATAGCCGGGTCAGGCTCCAGCCACCGTCGGAGCTTTGAGCTGCAAGGAGTTGGTCGATGGTCGCCTGCCGCTGGGCTGGCTCCAGCACCCCATGCAGATGGCTGTCCGCCCAGAGCACGGTCATGCGGGTGAAGAGCGACGAGTCCTTCGTATAGGCCGTGCGCAGGTAGCCCCTTAGCGCGGCGACGTTGTCGGCGATCTCGGGTGAGGCCGCGTAGCTGTCCGGGGCCTTGGCCACGGCGATCGCGGCCAGGGTCGCGCCCCAGTACGGCGCGGTCTCGGACTCCCAGGGCTCCAGCCGGAAGGTCAGCCAGGCGAACCCGCCCTTGAGGTCTCCGGTCTGTATCTGCAGCAGCCACATGTTGGCAAAGGCCTGCCGCGTATCGGGGCTCAAGGGGCCGCCGCGTTCGTTGTCGCGGGTGACCAGGAACAGGGAATTCAGCACCGACTCCACAGCGCGCGACTCGCTGCTCTTGGGCAGGCCGGAGCGCTGGTCGGGGTAGAAGGGCTCGACCTCGCGCCACATGCGCACGCGCTTGACCACGTCGGCGTACATCGCCTGCTCGGTCGCCGACGTCTCGGCTTGGCCAAGCGCCTGTCGCAGAACCGGTCTGGCCAGCGCGACGGGCAGGGCGGTGTGGCAGGAGATGCAGTGCGTGCCGTGGTCCCGCTCGGCCTTGGGCCAGCTCCGCCACCAGTCCAGCCGCCGGTCGAGGTAGCCGGCCGCGCCCGCCGCGTCCCAGGCCTTGGATCGGGCAGGTTCCGCGGCCTGGACGCTGCTCGCGAAGACCCCGGCTAAGGCGATCACGGCGGACAGGGCGAGGTGCTTGATTGACATCGTCTGCGACGGTGCGCGCGACGCCACATCGCGCCTATGCGTCGAAAGACGTAGGCGTCGACGGCTCAGCATTACAGTCGCTTAACTTGCATCCGCAGGCCTCAAATCATCCTTCTACGTAAAGCAGACCACAAGCGAGGCGCACATGAAGTTAGCTCGAAGCCATCTGTCGCGCCGGATGGCGACCCTGGCGCTGGTAGCCTTTGCTCTCACGACAGCCGGTTCAACTGCTCTCGCGGCGGGCATGGACGCTACAGCGCCTGTCACCTACGGCCGGTGGGAGGAGCGTGACAACAACCTCGGCTTTGAGCTGCGCAAGGCTGACACGCCGAACGCGCTCACCATCGTCATCCCGAAGGAGGTGAGCTTCCCTGGGAGCCACGACTTCTTGCTCATCCGACGGCCGGACGGCTCGTTCCAGTCGGCTGAAGCGGGCCGCCCGAGCATCGCGCTGACCTTCAAATCGGCGACCGAAGCATCGCTGAAGGTTCGGGGGCGTGGCCAGACAGAGCGCGAAGTGTGGATTGCTATGAGTGACTACCTCCTCGTCCGTCGCTAGCCCCCGCCGCGGCCTGCAGCAGTTAACTCAAGATTGGGGACCTGCTGACCATGGTGCTTTGAGGGGGAAATTACATGCAGGAAGACT
Source organism: Caulobacteraceae bacterium (assembly GCA_027483845.1). Taxonomy (GTDB): domain Bacteria; phylum Pseudomonadota; class Alphaproteobacteria; order Caulobacterales; family Caulobacteraceae; genus Phenylobacterium. The sequence goes on from JAIXTR010000479.1 coordinate 1,898, forward strand.
TGGGGCCTGAGGCTGGCGGACCGCGCGCGCGGTTCTCGCCATTGAAGATGGTGGCCCGGGCGCTTGGAGCGTCGCAGGGCCCGCCGCCCGCCGCGGCGGCCCCGATCGTCCGACCGCCCGCACGGCCTGCGGAGGTGGATCTGCCGACCTTCGCGCCCCAGACGATCAGCCCGCCGTCTGCGCCGGAGGACAGCTTCCTGGCCATCGTGAACGCCATGCTTGAGGGCGATGAGGATGGCGCTCTCACGGCGGGCGACGCGACGTTCGACCTCATGGCGCTGATCGGCGAGGCGCATGACGCCTTCGCGTCGGCCGCGGCGTCGCAGGGGGTGACCCTGGCGCTGGCGGTGGGCCCGGATGCGGCCGGCGTCTATCGCGGCGATGTCCTGCGGGTGCGTCAGGCGTTGCTGAATCTGGTCTCCGGGGCGATGAAGGCGACGTCCGGCGATCTGCTGGAACTCACCGTGGAACGCGCCGATGGGGGCCTCACCTTCCAGGTTGCGGCGGATGGCGCGGCCGCGGCCATGAAGCCTGTTCTGGCCACCCCCTCGCGTCCCGGGCGGCGACGCGGCGCGGCTGCCCGGATGGCGCAGGCGCTCGCCTCGACCGCGGCCCTTGGCGGCACGATCGAGGTGTCTCAGGACGGCGCCGTGCAGCTGAACCTTCCCCTTCATCGGATCGAGCGTGCGCTGGCCCGCGCCCCAGCGGCGGCGGCGACCGAGGTCGATCCGCCGACGCTACGGTTCGACCCCGGCCTGCGGGTGCTGGTCGCCGAGGCCAGCCCGCCGCATCAGCAGATGCTGGCGACGTTGCTGGGCGGCATGGGCCTGGAGGCGGTCGTCGTCGGCGACGGGCAGGCGGTGGTCCAGGCCTGGCGGGAGGAACGTTGGGACGTGCTGCTGATCGACATCGAGGATGAGACCATGTGCGGCCGCAGTGTCGCGGCGTCCATCCGCGCCGCCGAGGCCAAGGCGCGTTGGCCGCGCATGCCGATGCTGGCGCTGGTGGCCCATCTGCGCGCGACGGATCTGGACGAGGAATTTGCCGTCGTCGTCGATGGCCTCGTCGCCAAGCCGATCCACGCGCCGACGCTTCGCCAGGCGCTCGCCGCTTTTCTGGACGCCGAACCTGTGACGTCGGAGACGCGCGTCCGCGCGGCCTGACCCTAGACGTTCAGGATCGCGCGCGGGTCGTCACCCAGCACGAGATAGGCGCGCACCACGGCCGCCCGGAACGGACTGTCCGCCGCCAGGTTGGACGGAAAGACGGTGTCCAGCGCTAGGAAGCGATCGACGTCCTGGGCCGAGCCGTCGGCGGCGCGGGCGACGCTCGTGAGCTGCCCGGCCAGGGGATCGACGATGTCGGGCGCCTGTCGCCGGACGAACGCCATCCAGGCGGCGACCCCCACGGCCAGGCGATCGACCGGCCGCCCGGCCGCAAGCGCCTCCGCGGCGGTCTCCAACAGGCGAAATCTCAGCTTCTGCGACCCGTCCCAGGCAATCTGCGACAGCCGGTGGACGATGGCCGGGTTGCGGAAACGGGCCAGGATATCGGTGACATAGGCCGGAACGTCGAGATCAGAGGCATCGAGGCTGGGCGCCACGTCCTGGCGCATCAACCGTTCGATGAAGCCCGCCAACTGCGGATCGGCCATGGCCGTGAATACCGTGTCATGCCCAAGCGCCAGGCCCACATACGCGAGGGTGGAATGGGCCCCGTTGAGCAGGCGCAGCTTGGCCCGTTCGAACGGCGCCACCGCGGCCGCGATCGTCACGCCCGCGCCGGCGAAGGTGGCCGTGGCGGCGCCCAGCTGGTCCTCGATCACCCACTGGACGAAGCGCTCCCGCTGCACCGGCCAGGCGTCCGTGAGGCCCAGCGCCGTCTGCACCTGCGCCCGCAGCGCGTCGTCGGTGGCCGGGGTGATGGAGTCCACCATGCTACAGGGAAAGGCGGCGCGGACGGCGATCCAGGCCGCAAGCTCGGGTTCACCGCGGGCTTCGGCGAAGCTGACAACGGCGCGCTTCAGCTTCGCGCCATTGTCCGAGAGATTGTCGCAGCTGATCGTCGTGAAGGGCTGCCCCTGGGCGATCTTACGGCGGCGCAGCGCCTCGGTGATCCAGCCGATGACGCTGACTGGCTGCTGGGGGTTGTCCAGATCGTGGCGGATGTCGGAATGCGCCAGATCCAGGGCGCCGTCCGTGGTGAGACAGTAGCCCTTTTCGGTCACGGTCGCGGTGACGTAGCGGGCGTGGGCCAGCGCCTCGAACACGCGGTCGAGATCCTCGGCGGCGACCAGCACCGCCTTGATCGCCCCGATCACCCGCAGCGCGGGATCGCTGTCCTGCTCCGCCAGGACGTAGAGCCCATCCTGTGGCTGCAGCGCATCGCGCAGGTCCGGCGTGCGCAGGGAGACCGCGCAGATGGCGAGGCCTGGGTCGGTCGCCAGCATGCGGTCGAAGAACCAGGCCTGGTGGGCGCGGTGAAACGCGCCGGGGCCGAAGTGGACCACGCCCACGGTGGTGGCCCCGCGCTCATAGGCCGGGGTGCGAACGGGCGCTCGGACCTGCCCGAGCGTGGCGTCGGACAGCCGCATCAGAGGGTGACGCCGCGCTTCCACAGCGCGATCTCGCGCTCGCCGTTGTCCTCGGCCCGGGTGGCTTGGCCGGAAGCTATCGCCAGAACCAGCGACATCAGCCGCTCGCCCGCGGCGTCCATACTCTCGCCGGTGACGATCCGTCCGGCGTCGAAGTCGATCCAGCGTGGCTTTCGCTGGGCGAGCCCAGAGTTGGTGGCGATCTTCAGCGTCGGGGCCGGAAAACCCAGCGGCGTGCCACGGCCGGTGGTGAACAGGATCACGGTGGCGCCGGCGGCGGTGAGCGCCGTGGCCGAGACAGCGTCGTTGCCTGGCGCTTCCAGCAGTACGACGCCCGGGCGGTCGGCGCGGCCGCCGTAGCGGACGACGTCGGTGATCGCGCCCCGTCCCGCCTTCTGCACCGCGCCCAGGGATTTCTCCTCCAGCGTCGTGATCCCGCCCTCGGCGTTTCCGGGGGAGGGGTTCTCGCTGACCGGCTCGCCGTGCTCGAGAAAGTATCGTTTGAAGTCGTTCACGACGGCCACGATGCCATCGAACGTCTCGGCGTCGACCGCGCGCGCCATGAGCAGCCGCTCGGCGCCGAAGATCTCGGGAATCTCGGTCAGGATGGTGGTTCCGCCGGCGCCGCAGACCGCGTCGGCGACCCGGCCCACGACGGGGTTGGCGGTCAGGCCGGAGAAGCCGTCCGAGCCTCCGCACTTCACGCCAATCACGAGGTCGGACAGGGGGCAGGGTTCGCGACAGTCCGTTTCGGCCACGCCGACCAGCTCGGCGATCGCGGCCAGACCGTCTTCGATCTCGTCCTCGGACGCCTGGGCGGTGAAGGCGCGCAGTCGCGTTCGATCCAGATGCGGCGCGCTGTCCAGTAGCGCCTGCAACTGATTGCTCTCGCAGCCCAGCCCCAGGATCAGGACCCCGCCAGCGTTCGGATGCCCGGCCAGCGCCGCGATCATCTCGCGGGTCGCGTTCAGGTCGCCGCCGAGCTGCGAGCAGCCGAACGGATGGGTGAGGGCGACGACGCCGTCCACCCGCCCCTTGAAGCGGCGGTCCGCCTCGGCGGCGATCTTCTGGGCCGTGCGCGCCACGCAGCCGACCGTGCAGAGCACCCAGATCTCGTTGCGCGTGCCGACCCGTCCATCGGCGCGGCGATAGCCCTGGAA
>JAIXTR010000095.1 GCA_027483845.1 Caulobacteraceae bacterium
CACAGCGCGTCCAGCGAGTTGTGCATCCCCGGGAACCGCTGCTTCGCCAGCGCCAGGGTGTCGATCCACCGGTGCTCGGGCAGATGCTCGCGCCGGCAGTTGGCCAGCTCCCAGTTGATGAAACCCCGGTCGAAGGCGGCGTTGTGGGCGATCAGCGGCGCATCGCCGATGAACTCCAGGAAGCCCTCGACGACCTCGGGATGCTCGAAACGCGGCTTGCCCCGCAAGAAGTCGGCCGACAGCCCGTGCACCTTCTGCGCCTCGGGCGGCATGTCGCGGCAGGGGTCGATATAGACGTGGAAGCTGCGCCCCGTCGGTACGAAGCTCTCGATCTCCAGCGCCGCCAGTTCCACCAGCCGATCGCCCGTGTGCGGGTCGAAGCCGGTGGTTTCCGTATCCAGAACAATCTCGCGCGCCATGGCTCCTAGATGCCCCGATCCGGGGTCGATCTTCAACCGGCGCAAGGGCGCAGGGTGTGGATGGCGCGCCGACAGCCCCCAGCCCGGCCATGACGAGCGCTAGGTGGCGCTGCGCAATGCCGCGATAATGTCCGTCACCTGGGCTCGCGCCGACTCAAGGCCCTGGCCGGTGTCCACGACGTGGTGGGCCCGGGCGCGCTTTTCGGTGTCGGGGGTTTGCTGGGCGAGGATGGCGTCCAGGCGGTCGGGGGTCATGCCCGGGCGGGCCAGCACACGCTCGCGCTGCATCTCCGGCGGAGCCGAGACCACCACGATGGCGTCGACATTGGCGTGGCCGCCGGTCTCGAACAGCAGCGGCACGTCGAAAACCACCCAGTCGCAGCCGTCGGCCTCCGCCTGCTTCAGGAACCCGACCCGGTGCATCCCGACCAGCGGATGGACGATGGCGTTCAGGCGCTTCAGTTCGTCCGGCTGGCCCAGCACCCGCTGGCGCAGTTCCTCACGGTCGACGCGGCCGTCCTTGACCACGCCGGGGAAGGCCTCGCCCACCGGGCCGACAGCCGCGCCGCCCACGTCATAGAGGTCGTGCACCGCCGCGTCGGCGTCATAGACCGGGATCCCCGCCTCGCGAAACATCGCCGCGGTCGTCGACTTGCCCATGCCGATGGAGCCTGTGAGGCCGATGATCTTCATAGGCCCAGGGCCTCCAACGCCAGCTTGCGAACATCCGTGTCTTGCGGCGGCGCCTGTCCAAAGAACGCTTCGAACGACGGGCGCGCCTGGCCGATCAGCATGGCAAGCCCGTCCACGGTGGGCCGGCCCAGATCACGGGCCTGGACCAGGAACGGCGTGACCAGCGGCTTGTAGACCATGTCCATCGCCACGCAGTCCTCGGGCGTCGCCTCCAGCGGCAAGCGCAGCGTCTGGCCATCCGCGAGACCGGCCGAGGTGGCGTTGATCACCGCCCGCGCGCCGTGGAACGCCGCCTCGGTATCGTCCAGCGCAAACGCCGACCCCCCGACCTCGCGCGCCAGTCCCTCGGCGCGGGCCAGGGTCCGGTTGACGATGCGCACATCGGGACAGCCGGCATCGATCAGAGCGCCGACCGCGCCCTTGGCGGCCCCGCCCGCGCCGACCACCACCACCGGCCCGCCCGCCGGATCGAACTGCGGCGCCTGCTCGGCGAAGGCGGCGATCAGCCCAAGGCCGTCGGTGTTGTCGGCATAGATCGCGCCATACTCGTCGAAGACCAGCAGGTTCGCCGCCTGCGCCCGGCGGGCCCGGGGATGCGCCTCATGGGCGGCGGCCAGCGCCGCCTCCTTATGTGGCAGGGTGACATTGACGCCGGACAACGACGTGCCACGCAGCCCCTCCACGAAGCTGGCGAACCCCAGCTCGTCGACCTCCAGCGCCACATAGACCCCGTCGATCCCCGCCGCCGCGAGCCAGGCGTTGTGCAGGATCGGCGACAGGGAGTGGGCGATCGGCCGCCCGACCACCGCCGCCACCCGCGTCTTGCCCGTGATCATGCCGCCAGCTCGCGGTGCTGGCGCAGCAGGTCCAAGAGGCCCATCAGCGGCAGGCCCAGGATGGCGAAATAGTCGCCTTCGATCTTCGAGAACAGCTGCGCACCCGGACCCTCGAGCCGATAGCAGCCCACCGAGCCCAGCGCCGCCGGCCCCTCGCTCGCTAGATAGGACTCGAGGAAGTCGTCGGAAAAGTCGCGCATGGTCAGGGTGCACGTGACCAGCTCGCGCCAGATCGGCCCGCCGTCCTTGGCCACCACCACCGCCGAGTGCAGCTTGTGCGTCCGCCCCCGCAGCAGCTTCAACCGCGCGCGTGCGGCGTCCACGCTCCCGGCCTTGTCATAGAGCTTGCCGTCCAGATCCAGCGTCTGGTCGGCCCCGATGACGAAGCCGCCCCGCGCCCGCGACACCCGGATCGCCTTCAGTTCGGCCAGGGCGTCGGCGATGTCCCGCGGCCCATGGCCCTCGGCCAGCAGCGAGTCCTTCACCGCCTCTTCGTCCACGCCGGCGACCGTCGCCTCGTAAGCCACGCCCGCGCCATCCAGCACGGCCCGCCGCGCGGCGCTTTTCGACGCCAGTATGACTGTCCCCCCAACACCTCGATCTGGCCGTGGCCCCGCGACAGCAGGTTCAGCACCGCCGCCGCCGTCTC
>JAIXTR010000305.1 GCA_027483845.1 Caulobacteraceae bacterium
ACCGCCTCCATCACGGCCGATACGCCCAGGTGCGGCTGGCTGGAGTGGCACTCGCGGCCGGTGACGGTGACGTGGAAGGTGGCGATGCCCTTGTGGCCGTTCACGGCCTCCATGTTGGTCGGTTCGCCAACCACGACCACCGCTGGCGCGGGCAGCTCGCGGCGGATCACCTCGATCATCTGCGGTGCGCCCAGGCAGCCGATCTCCTCGTCGTAGGAGAACGCCAGGTGCACGGGCTTCCGCGCCGTGGCGGCCAGTTCCGGCGCGGCGGCGAGCGCCAGGGCCAGGAAGCCCTTCATGTCGCAGGTCCCTCGCCCATAGAGCCGGCCGTCCACCTCGTGCAGCTGGAAGGGATCGGTCGTCCACGGCTGGCCATCCACCGGCACCACGTCAGTGTGGCCCGACAGCACCGCGCCGCCCTCGATCAAGGGCCCGATGGTCGCCAGCAGGTTGGTCTTGGTCCCATCGGCATTGGGGACGCGGCGATGCGGGATCGCCAAGCTGTCGAGATAGCCCTCGACCCATTCGATCAGGGCGAGGTTGGACCCCCGTGAGGTGGTGTCGAAGCTGACCAGCCTGGCGAGCAGGTCGCGGGCGGCGGGATAGAGGTCGGCGCTCATCCCCTATGCTTAGCCTTCGACCCGCAGCCCCACAAAGGAAAGCCGGCGCGTGGTAGGAGCCGACAACGAATTGCGGTCGGAGTCGTCATGAACATCAGGATGCGGCGCGCCACGCGGGCCGATGTATCGACGATCGTGGCGTTGCTTGCCGACGACGTGCGCGGCGGCGCGGGCGAGGTAGTGAGCGACCCGCCGGACGTCGCTTATCTGGACGCCTTCGCCCGGATCGACGGAGAGCCGCGCAGCTTGCTTGCCGTCGCTGAAACGGCGGACGGCGCCGTCGTCGGGACCCTGTTGCTGACGACCATTCCGGGCCTCTCGAACCGCGGGGGCGAACTGGCCCTGCTGTCGGCCGTGCGGATCGCCGCGTCGGTGCGAGGCCAGGGCCTAGGCGGCCAGATGATCCAATGGGCGATCGATGAGGCGCGCCGCCGCGGCTGCGGCATCATCGAACTGCTCAGCCACGCGAGCCGGACCGACGCCCAGCGCTTCTACGAACGCCTGGGGTTCGCGCGCAGCCACGTGGGTATGCGGCTGCGGCTTTAGCCCTGCTGGATGCGCCCCGGACCGGGCAGGACGTCGATCAGCTCGATCTTGAAAATCAGCGGCGATCCCGGCGGAATCTGGCCCTGGCCCTCTTCGCCGTAGCCCAAGTTCGACGGCACATAGAGGGTCCATTCGTCGCCCGGACGCATCAGCTGCAGCGCCTCCTGCCAGCCGGGGATCAGGGCCCGCAGCGGCATGGCGGCGGGCTGGCCGCGCTCGTAGGAGCTGTCGAAGACTGTGCCATTCTCCAGCTTGCCCTCGTAGTGGACCTTCACCTCGTCGGTGAGCTGGGGCTTCAGACCCGTCTCGGGGCCGGAGCGGACGACCTTGTAGGCCAGGCCCGAGGCCAGGACCTTCACGCCCGGCTCCTTGGCGATCTTCGCCATGAACGCCTTGCTGGCCTCCGAGGGCTGGGCGGCGGCGGCGGCGGCGGCCGGGTCCTTAGCCGCGCCCTTGGGTTGGCAGGCGGCCAGCGAGAGGGCCGCGGCGACGAGGATCAGGGTGCGCTTCATGGTCTTCAGGTCCTTAGACGACGCGCGGCGGGTAGCCGCGTTCGCGCAGCGCTTCCATCACCTCTTGGGTGTGCTTGGCGTCGCGGGTCTCGATCATGACGTCGAACTCGGCGCCCTTGGCCGGCACGTCGAGGGCGAGGCGGTTGTGCGCCACCTCGATGATGTTGGCGCCCATCAGGCCGATGATCGCCGACACATTGGCCAGCAGGCCGGGACGATCGTCGCCGATGATCCGCAGGCTGACGATCCGGCTCTCGCGCACCAGCTCGCGGGTCAGCACCGAGGCCAGCAGGCGGGTGTCGATGTTGCCGCCGGTGATCACCAGCCCGACCTTCTTGCCGCGGAAGCGCTCGGGGTAGGCCAGCAGCGCGGCCAGGGACGCGGCCCCGGCGCCCTCGACCACCGTCTTCTCGACATTGCAGTAGAGAGCGATGCCGCGCTCGAAGAACGGCTCTTCGACCAGCAGCACATCGTCCAGCAGCGGTCGCGCGACCGCATAGGACAGGTCGCCCACGGCCTTGACCGCGATGCCCTCGGCGATGGTGGCGCCGCCGCCGGTCACGGACATCTGCACGCCGCGCATCCGGGCTGTGAACGAGGGGAACATGGCGGGCTCGACGCCGACCACCTGGATGTCCCGCTGCATGTGCTTGGCCGCGGTCGCCATGCCGGCGATCAGTCCGCCACCGCCGATGGGGATCGGCAGGATCTCCAGGTCCGGCACGTCCTCGAGCATCTCGAGCGCCACCGTGCCCTGGCCCGCCATGACGTCGGGATCGTTGAACGGGTGGACGAAGGTCAGTTCGCGCTCGTCGCAAATCTTGCGGGCGGTGGCCGAGGCCTCGTCATAGCCGTCGCCGTCAATCACCACCTCGGCGCCATGCGCCCGGGTCTGCTGCACCTTCACGAAGGGCGTCGCCTTGGGCATGACGATGGTGACCGGGATGCCCAGCCGGGCGGCGTGATAGGCCAGCCCCTGGCTATGGTTGCCGGCCGACGCGGCGATCACGCCGCGCTTGCGGACGTTCTCGCCCAGCAGCAGCAGCTTGTTCAGCGCGCCGCGTTCCTTGTAGGCCGCGGTGAACTGGAGGTTCTCGAACTTCACCCACACCTTGGCGCCGGTGATGTCGGACAGGGTGCGGGAGAACCGGCAGGGGGTGCGCTCGATATGACCCTTCACCCGCTCATGGGCGGCGAGGATGTCGTCGAAGGCGAGAGTCATGTGCGCGGCCGGTTCCCGAAAAGTCGCGCAACCTAACGACGGCAAGGCGTTGGAGCAACGCCGGCGGTCGCCCCGATCACGAGACCATCGCTTGCGCAGGCCGCTCACCGAACCCGGCGACATAGGCTTCGATCGCATCCGCCGGCATGGGCTCGGCATAGATGTAGCCCTGGATCTGCGAACAACCGGCCCGCCCTAGGCCGATCCGCTGGATCTCGGTCTCGACGCCCTCGGCGATGACCTCCAGGTCAAGCGCGCGGGCCAGGTTCACGATGGCCCCGACGACGGCCTCGGCTTCCTTTTCGACGCCCAGATTGGTGATGAAGGAGCGGTCGATCTTGATCTTGTCGACGGGGTAGCGCCGCAGATACGCCAGGCTGGAATAGCCGGTGCCGAAATCGTCCAGCGCCAGGTTGAAGCCCATGGCGCGAAGCTGGGCCAGGGTTCTTGCGTTGCGGTCGTTCTCCTCGAGCAGCAGGCTCTCAGTGATCTCAAGCTCGATCATCTTCGGGTCGGCCTGGGTGTCGGCCAACACGCGCTCGATGAGTCCCAGGAACGCGTGGCTGCGCAACTGCGCCGCCGAGATGTTGACCGCCACGCGCAGGCCCGGCCAACGCCGGCTGTCGGCGAGCGCCCGGCGCAAGGTGAACTCCCCCAGCGCGTCGATCAGGCCGCACTCCTCGGCGACGGAGACGAAATAGGCGGGAGACACAGCGCCCCGCTCCGGGTGGAACCAGCGCACCAGGGCTTCCACCCCGACCACCCGTCGTCCGCCCTGCACCTGCGGCTGGTAGACCATCGTCAGAACGTTCCGATCGAGCGCGTCGCGCAGGTCGTTTTCCAGCGCATGGCGGGCCTGAAGGGCCGCATCCATGCGACCGTCGTAGATCTGGAAACAGGCCCGGCCCTGGTCCTTCGCCCGGTACATCGCCACGTCGGCGCGCCGCAGCGCCTCGACGGAGTCGACGTTGGCCTCCTCGATGCGGGCGACACCGATGGAAATGCTGGGATAGACGCGGCCGAAGGACAGATCGAACGGCGTGGCGAAGCTGTCGATGATCTGGGCGGCCAAGGTTTCCGGCGCGCCAACGGCGGAATTCCGCAGCAGGATGGCGAACTCGTCGCCCCCCAGCCGCGCCACCGCGCCCTCCGGTTCGGCGAGCGACTTCAGCCGCGTCGCCACCTGGGTGATCAGTTCGTCGCCGGCCGCGTGACCGTAGGTGTCGTTGACCTCCTTGAAGCGATCCAGATCCAGATTGAGGATCCCGAGCGCGCGTCCGCCCGCTCCCGCGTCGCGCAGGGCATGGGCCAACTGCTCGCCCAGCATGGCGCGGTTCGGGAGGCCCGTCAGATGGTCGTGATAGGCCATGTGCTTGGCGCGGCTCTCGCTGGCCATCAGCGCCTGAGCGGCCGCCCGGCCCCGCAGGAACAGCGCGGCGGCCACGACGGCGAAGATCAGCATGGCGACGATCACCGTGGGGAGCGAGCGGCGCAAGAGCCGGTGCGCCGGCCTCTGCGGCGTCCACTCCATCCGGGCGACAACCTCGCCTCGGCGATCGAAGAGCTTGATCCCGGCTTCCTGCCGCCCGGCCAACGGACCGTCTCCGGGATGCACATGGAGCCCCTGGAGCAGGAAGCGGTCCGCGAACTGAGCCTGGAACGCCGGCCCGAGCAGGTGGACGGTGACGACGATCGGAGCCGGGCCCGCCAGGCGAACACGCGAAAAGTCGGGCTGGACCTGGGTCGCCGTCAGGATGGCGGGAACGCCGTCCAGCATGGTGACGGCGCTGGACTGGTTTGGAGATGGCGGCCGGGCATCGTCGGCGTGCGCCCGGCGGGAGGCCTCGACCCGCCGCACATCCGCGACCAGCGGACCCGCCATGGGCGCCACTGCTGCGTAGGTCTCAGGCGGCCGGTCGGCGCCTTGCGACATGGCGTAGAGCGGGCGATCCCGCGCATCCAGGACATAGACCTGCGCGAAACCGCCGACCTCGCGCAGATAGACGCCGATGTTCTGTTGGGTCCACGCCCGGTCGTAGCGAACGGCCAGATGTCGCACCGCCTCGTCCCAGGTGGTCTGCGGCACGGCGCGGCCGGCGATCTCGGAGATCCACCCCTTCAGGCCGTTGGCGACCAGGTCTTCCTCGCGCTCCGCCACGCGCTGGTCCGAGATGGCGGCTGTCCAGACGCGCGCGCCGATCAAGGCGCCCATCAGGATGAGCGCGACCGTGGCGACGATGGCCGCCGCCCCCTTCCCGAACACATTGATCTGCAAACGCACAACTCCGACGTTGCACTTTCCTAAGATCTGAAACTTAACAACGTGGGAATCGTGGGACTTTTGGCATTGGTTTCAATCTACAAACAAAACTTCACTTCCCGTAATTCTACGAGGGCAAACCTGATCGTTATCTTTTCTTTGTCACAACCATAAATGTTGCGGCGATCCGCCGCACCCCCGCCCCAGATACCCGTAATAGCCTGCCCCTGGGTTGGCTCTGCGCCATTTGATCTTCGGCGACTGCGTCCGCTTTCCGGCATCGGCTTTGCCGCGGGAAACGATATGATCGGCGCGTGCCCACCCCTGTCACCCGACCCGCCCTGTTTCTCGACCGCGACGGCGTGCTGAACGAGGATCGGGGCTACGTCCACCGCTGGGAGGATTTCCGCTGGATCCCCGGCGCCCGGAAAACCGTCGCCGCCTTCAACACGGCGGGGTGGCTGGTGATCGTCGTAACCAACCAGTCCGGCGTCGGGCGCGGCTACTATGCCGAGGACGACGTCCACGCGCTACATGCGCGGATGCAGACGGACCTCGCGTCAGAGGGCGGCCATATCGACGCCTTCTACCACGCACCGCACCATCCAGACGCTCCGCTGGCGGCCTACCGCCACCCCGACCCGCCGCTTCGCAAGCCCAACCCCGGCATGATCCTGCAGGCGCTGCAGGACTGGCCGATCGACCGCGAGGCGTCGCTGCTCGTGGGCGACAAGCCCTCGGACCTGGAGGCCGCCCTGCGGGCCGGCATTCGCGGCGTGCTCTTCGAGGGCGGAAACCTCGCCGACTTCCTCGCCAAGGAAGACCTCTTTCCCGCCTAGCGGGCTTCCATCTGCGCCAGAAGCTGCTCCAGCACGGCGATCTCGTCGGCCTCGCCCGGCGGCTTGTCCCAGCGGATCCGGTGGATGCGCGGGAAGCGCATGGCGACCCCGGACTTGTGGCGGGTGGACCGCTGCAGCCCCTCGAACGCCACCTCGAACACCAGGCCGGCATGGGGCTCCGCGCGCACCGATCGGACCGGCCCGAAGCGTTCCAGCGTGTTGTCGCGGACAAACTTGTCGATCTGCAGCAGTTCCTGATCGGTAAAGCCGAAGTAGGCCTTGCCCACCGGGGTCAGCGTCCGCTGGCCGGCGGCGTCCTCCGTCCAGACGCCGAAGGTGTAGTCCGAGTAATAGCTGGATCGTTTCCCGTGCCCGCGCTGGGCGTACATCAGCACCGCGTCGACCAGGAACGGGTCGCGCTTCCACTTGAACCACGGCCCCTTCGGCCGGCCGGCGACGTAGGCCGCGTCCCAGCGCTTAAGCATCAGCCCTTCGGCGATCTGCGGGTCGCCCGCAGGCGGATCGGCCCGGAGCGCGGCGAGCTCCGCCCAGCTGGCGAAGGGCTGCATCGGCGACAGATCGATACGCGGGCTGGCCTGCCGGGCCACGAACGCCTCCAGCCGCTGCCGTCGCGCGGTGAGCGGCAGGGCGCGGGTGTCGTCGTCCCCGTCCTGCAGAAGGTCATAGGCCCGGATGGCGGCGGGGTAGGCGGCCATCAGCTTCGCATCCACGGCCTTGCGGTTCAGCCGCTGCTGAAGGTCGGCGAACGGCGCGACCTTGCCCTCGCGGATCACCAGCAGCTCGCCGTCGATCACCCCCTGGTCGTCCAGCGCATCCAGGATGTCGGGAAAGGTGCGGGAGATGTCGTCGCCGGTGCGGGTGTAGAGCCGCCGCACGCCGCCCTCGTTCGCGGCTTGCACCCGGATGCCGTCCCACTTCCACTCGGCCGCATAGTCGGCAGGGTCGAGCTTGGCGAAGTCCACGGCCTCATCGATGGCCTGGGCCAGCATCACCGGCCGGAAGCGGGCGGGGTTCTCGGAGGACGGCTTCTCGGCCCGTCCCTCCAGCCAGGCGAACAGGTCCGCATAGGGAGCCTCAAGGGCGTGCCAAAGCTCCTCGACCTCCGCCACCGGCGTCTCGCCCAGATCCGCGGCGGCCTGTTTAGCCAGCCGGGCCGACAGACCGACGCGCAAGGCGCCGGTCACCAGTTTCAACAGCGCCCAACGCTCCCGCGCCTGGGGTAGAGCGTCCAGCCAGGCCTCGATCCGGCCCTGGGCCTCGGCGCGCGTGGCGGACTTGAGCCCCTCGATCACCTCGGAGAGATCCGGTTCGCGGTTGGCGCCAGGCTGGCCCGGCCAGACCAGGGAGACCGCCTCGGCCAGGTCGCCAACATAGTCGTACGACCAGGCGAACAGCTGCGGGTCCATCCGCGCCTCGACCGCCTTGCGGATGAAGGCCGGCTTCACTGCGTCGAAGCTCAGCTCGCCCGTCAGCGCCGCCAGCGCCCAGCCACGATCCGGGTCCGGCGTGTCGCGCAGGTAATCGCGGACCATCGTCAGCTTGGCGTTCCGCGAGGACGTCAGGGACAGCCGGTCGAGCAGTTCGGCGAAGGCGCGCATCAAATCGCTTTCAGCTTCATCGCGACCGCACGGCTTGTTCGAGGCGCGCGAGGAACCCGGCGCGATCCACCACAAGGTTCGAAAGGACGTCGCCGCTGTCGACGTCACGATCCAGGAAATGGAAGCGGTCGGCCGATCGGAGGACGTCGATCTGCCAACCCTGATCGAGGTCGAAGAATGTCTCACCGTCGCTTGCCGCTTTCAGCCAGGCCAGAAGCGCAGCCGCCTCGTACGGACTGTCCCACCAGGGAAACCGAATCTCGATACCCGTGGCTGCGCTCGTCAGCCTCAGCGCCTTACCGATATCGGTTCCGAAGACTGGCGTCAGGTCCGGCGCGTCGCGCGACTGCTCCCACCACCTCTCGGGCGTTTCAGTCATCGCCATCGTCCTCGTATCCGATCAGCGCCAACGCACGCGCCGGAATGCCGTTGAGGGTCGCCCATCGGGCAAGCGCCTCCTCCCGGCCATGGGTGATCCACAGTTCGCCGGGGCGCAGCTCGCTGACCGTGGCGATCAGCTCGTCCCAGTCGGCGTGGTCGGAGACGACCAGGGGCAGTTCGACGCCCTTCTGCCGGGCGCGGGCGCGGATCTGCATCCAGCCGGAGGCGAAGGCGGCGATGGGTTCGGGGAACCGGCGGCTCCAGCGATCCTGCATGGCCGACGGCGGGGCGACGATGATGGCGCCAGCGAAGTCCGCCTTGCGCGCCGTGGTGGCCTGGGCCAGCGGCCCAAGGTCGATCCCGTGACGGCCGTAGAGCGCGTTCAGCCGTTCGAGCGCGCCGTGGACATAGATCGTCCGGTCCCAGCCGGCTTCTCGCAGCAGGCGGATGATGCGCTGCGCCTTGCCCAGGGCGTAGGCGCCGATGATGTGGCTGCGCTCCGGGAACTGGGCGACGGACTTCAGCAGCCGGGCGATCTCTTCCCCGTCCGGCGGATGCCTGAACACCGGCAAGCCGAAGGTCGCCTCCGAGATGAAGACGTCGCAGGGGACCGGCTCGAAGGCCGGACAGGTGGGGTCGCGCCGGCGCTTGTAGTCGCCGCTGACCACCATGGTCAGACCCTTCCAGCGCACCACCGCCTGGGCCGAGCCCAGCACATGGCCGGCCGGGACCAAGGTCACCTCGACGGCGTCGCGCGCCACGGTGTGGCCATAGGGCGCCGCCTCCGTGGCCTGGGCGAAGTCCACGCCGTAGCGCTCGCCCATAATGGCCAGGGTCTCGGGCGTCGCCAGGACAGCGCCGTGGCCGGCGCGCGCATGGTCGGCGTGGCCGTGGGTGATGACCGCCCGGTCCACCGGCCGCACGGGGTCGATATAGAAGTTGCCCGGCGGGCAATAGAGGCCCTCGGGCTTCGGGCAGAGCAGGTCCTGAGGTCGGATCATCGCTGTTCAATGTAGGGGCGCGGGGATGGCTCCGCCCAGGTGCGGTTGTGATTGACTTCCAAACGCGTCGGTTCCAACCCGGACCCATGTCCGACTTCAACACCGCGCCGCTGCCCGAGCGCATGCTGATGGCGCCCCACGCCGACGCCCTCGGGATGCAACTGGTCTCCATCGAGAAGGGTCGGGGCGTCATGACCACGCCCTGGCGCGAGGAACTGGTCGGCGATCCGGAAACGGGGGTCATCGCCTCCGGCGTGGTGACAGCCCTGATCGATCACACCTGCGGCCTGGCGATCAATTCGGCCATGGGCGAGGCCATGCCCATCGCGACCCTGGACCTGCGCATCGACTACATGCGCCCCGCGGCGCCGCGCACCGGGGTCACCGCCGAGGCGCACGCCTACCGTCTCACCAGCACCATCGGCTTCGTCCGCGCCGAGGCCTGGGACGTGGACCGCGGCGATCTGGTCGCGACAGCGCAGGCCGCCTTCATGCTGAACACCCGCGGCCAGCCCCTGAAGGGTGGCGCATGAACGACAACGCCATCCGCAACCTCAACGCTTTCCTGCAAAAGGTCCCCTACGTCCGGTTTCTCGGGATGCGGGTCGAACTGGCCGGCGACGAGATGACGGCGGTGCTGCCGTTCAGCCCGCACCTGATCGGCAATCCCATGCTGCCCGCCCTGCACGGCGGAGCCATCGGCGCATTCCTGGAACTCACCGCGCTCGCCCAACTGTCGCTGGCGCAGCCGACCCAGCGCGTTCCCAAGACCGTCGACATCACCATCGAGTACCTGCGCTCCGGTCGCGCGCAGGACACCTACGCCCGCGCCATCCTGCGCAAGGTGGGGCGCCGGGTGGCGAACGTGCAGGTGGAGGCCTGGCAGGACAGCCGGTCCCAGCCCATCGCCGGACTGACCGGCCACTTTCTGCTGCGGACCGCGCCCTAGGGCTTGGCGGCGGCGCGTTCCCTGGCGATTTCGGCCAGCGCGGCCTGAGCCGCGGCCTCGGCCGCCGCATCCTTGCGATTGCGCGCTTCGAGGAGTTGGCCGGTGGCCTCCATCTCGCGGACGGGCAGCAGATGGCTGGCGTCGGCGGCGACGAAGGGCTTGGTCTGGATCTGCTCCAGAATCTTGCGCTGGCGCGCCGCCTCCGGCGTGTCGCCGACCCCGTAGCTGAACATGAAGTCGGCGAGCTTCTTCTTGAGGGCCGGATCCAGGTCCTTGCGCCAGATCAGCGGATCCTCCGGGATCCGCGGCGAGCGCCAGACGATCTCGACGTTGCCCAAAGTCGTCTTGGCCACGTCGGTGTTCAGCAGGCGCAGCCGGTCCATCGAGGCCGTATTGTTGGTCGCCGCATCCAGGATGCCGCCGGCCACCGAGAACAGGTTCGTCTCATGGTTCGCCGAGCGAAGGGTCTTGAAGCAGGCCGCGGGGTCGATGTTCCTGGGCGCGAACAGATAGGTCATCGGAGCCAGCGTGCCCGAC